>DATKAL010000202.1:0-7782 GCA_035498135.1 Anaeromyxobacter sp. | reverse complement strand
TCCCTCGAGTTCGACGCGGTCAAGGCGGCCGGGTCGATGTCCGGCTCCGGCGGGGTGATCGTCTTCGACGAGTCCGCCTGCATGGTCCGGGCGCTGGCCCGCATCGCCAAGTTCTACGCCGAGGAGAGCTGCGGCCAGTGCACGCCCTGCCGCGAGGGCACCTCCTGGATGGAGGGGATCATCGAGAAGCTGGAGCACGGGCACGGGACCGCCGCGGACGTGGCCAGGCTCGAGCAGGTGGCGGGCAACATCGCCGGCCAGACCATCTGCGCCCTGGGCGACGCCGCCGCCATGCCGGTCCAGTCCTTCCTCAAGAAGTTCAAGGCCGAGTTCCTGCAGCACGCCGAGCTGCGCCGCTGTCCGGTGGGCGAGCACGGCTGGGGGCTCGAGCAGGCGTCGCGCGCCGCCCTGGTGGGCGGGGTGAGGTACTAGGATGAGCGTCACGGCCGAGCAGGTCACCTTCTGGATCTTCGCCGTCCCGCTCGTGGTCACCGCCGCCGGAGTGGTGATCGCCCGCAATCCGGTCTACGCCGCCATGAACCTGGTGGCCGCCTTCTTCTTCATGGCCGGGATCTACGTGCTCCTCGTCGCCCACCTCATCGCCTTCATGCAGATCCTGGTCTACGCGGGCGCGGTGATGGTGCTCTTCCTCTTCGTCATCATGCTGCTCTCCATCGGCGACGAGCACCTGGTGAAGGAGAAGCACAAGGCGATGCAGCTGGTGGGCGCGGGCGGGGCGGTGGCCCTCGTGGCGGTGATCGCCAACGCGGTGGTGACCGCGGTCGAGGGCCGGAGCTGGGCCGCGGTGGGGCCGGACTTCGGGACGGTGAAGGCGGTGGGCCGGGTGCTCTTCACCCAGTACCTCCTCCCCTTCGAGGCGACGAGCCTCCTCCTCCTCGTCGCCATCGTGGGCGCGGTGGTCGTCGCCAAGGAGCGGATCTGACATGGCCCTCGAGTGGTACCTGTGGCTGGCGGCGATCCTCTTCGGCATCGGCCTGGTGGGCGTGCTCATGAAGCGCAACGCGCTCATCGTGATGATGAGCGTGGAGCTGATGCTCAACGCGGCCAACCTGACCTTCCTCGCCTTCGCCCGCCAGAGCGGGAACATCGGGGGCCACGCCATCGCCTTCTTCGTGATCGCGGTGGCCGCCGCCGAGGCCGCGGTGGGCCTGGCGATCGTGATCGCCATCTACCGGACCCGCGGGGCGGTGAACGTGGACGAGGTCAGGGCCCTGCGCGAGTAAGCCGTTTCGGGGGGCGAGCGACGGGCGGGACGGGGTAAGCTCCGCCCATGCTCGCGCGCTGCGCCCGCTGCCAGGGCACCTTCACCACGGAACGCTACGGTCGCCAGACCTGCCCGCACTGCGGATCGGAGCTGCTCCTCGCCGATCCCTCCGCCCCGCCTCCCGGCCCTCCGGCCCCGCCGCCGGCCGCCGCCGGGCCGGGCTGGGGTGCGCCGCCGCCCCCTCCGGAGCTGGCCGGCGCGCCGGCCGGGGGGCCGCCCGAGGCGGGAGCCCCGCCGCCTTCCTACCCTCCGCCGCCCGGGTTCCCGCCCCCCGGGGCGCCGCCCGGCGGCTGGGGCCCGGCCGCTCCGCCCCCCGGCGGGCCCGGCGCCCCCGGGGAGCCGCCCCTGGCGGCGCCCTTCGCCGAGCGCGCCCGGCGCGGGCTGGTGTCCTCCTTCCTCGAGACCTGGAAGCTCGTGGCCGTCGAGCCGCAGCGCTTCTTCCGGCGGGTGCGGACCGACCAGACCGGGAGCGCCGTCCTCTTCGGCGTGATCGCCTTCACCATCGGCACCGCGGTCGAGACCGTCTACGGGTGGCTCGCCGGCCAGCAGATGGTGGTGATGGCGGAGCGGATCTCCGGCTACCTCTCGCCGGAGCAGGGCGAGGCGTTCCGCCAGGCGATGCGCAGCGTCTCCGGGGCGCGCTCCGTGGCCCAGATCGTGCTCGCGCCGCTCCTGGCGCTGGCGGTGATCTACCTCCTCTCCGCCGTCTTCCACGTGGCGCTCCTCGTCCTCAAGGGTGCGCCGCGGGGCTTCGACGCCACCCTCACCGTGGTGGCCTACGGCGCCGGCCTCTTCCTGCTCCTCGTCGTCCCCGCATGCGGGAGCCTGATCGCGCTGGTCTGGGTGACGGTGGTGGCCATCACCGGGCTGGCGGAGAGCCAGCGCTGCGGGACCGGAAAAGCGGCGGCGGCCGTCCTCTCGCCCCTCCTCCTCTTCTGCGTCTGCTGCTGCGGGCTGGGCGCCCTGGTCGGGCTCGGCTCGCTCAAGGCCCTGATGGGCCAGGGCAACGGCCCGACCACCACCCTGTGAGCGATGCGCGCGTGGTGACCTGGCGGCGGACGGAGCGGTTCGGGCACCCGGAGGTCTTCGCCCTCCTCGGGCTGGCCTCCTTCCTCGTGGCCCGCTTCCTGCCGGTCCTCGGGATCCCCTTCACCTGCCCGCTGCGCGGCCTGGCGGGGATTCCCTGCGCCACTTGCGGGATGACCCACGCCTTCGTCCACCTCGCCCACGGAGCGGTCGGGGCGGCCCTGGCGGCGAGCCCGCTCGGCGCCGTGCTCGCCGCGGCGGCCTGGGCGTTCGCCGTCGCCGACCTCCTCCGGGCCGCGGCCGGGTGGCCGCTCCCCGTCCCCTCGCCGAGGCTGGCGCGGGCCGCCGCCCTGCTCGCGCTGGTGGCCCTGCTCGCCAACTGGGCCTTCCTCGTGGTCCGGGAGGGGGCATGAGCGGCGGGACCCTCGGGCTCGGGCTCACCGCCCTGGGCTACCTCTCCGGCTCGGTCCCGTACGGCGTGGTCCTCGCCCGGCTCCTCCTGGGCGTGGACGTGCGCCGGGTCGGCTCGGGGAACATCGGCGCGACCAACGTGGCCCGCGCCGGCGGGAAGGCGCTCGGGGTGGTGGTGGTGATCCTCGACGCCGCCAAGGCGGTCGTCCCCATCCTCCTCGCCCGCCATCTCCTCGGCGGGAGCGCCCACGGGGACCTGTGGGTGATGGCGGTGGCGGTGGCCGCCTTCGCCGGCCACCTCTTCCCGGTCTGGCTCGGGTTCCGCGGCGGGAAGGGAGTGGCCACCGGGCTCGGGATCTTCGCCGTGCTCGCCCCCTGGGCGGCGCTCGCCGGGGTGGCCGTCTACCTGGTCGCCTACGCGGCGAGCCGCATCTCCTCGGTCGGCTCGCTCGCCGGGACCGCCGTCTGCGCCGCGGGCGCCTTCGTGCAGCACGGGGCGGGGAGCCCCATCTCCTGGGCCGGGCTGGCGATCGCCGCCCTCATCTTCCTCCGCCACCACGAGAACATCGGGCGGCTGCTCCGCGGCGAGGAGCGGAAGCTGAAGGTCTAGGCGACGACGACCCTCACGGTCAGACGTTCGGGACCGGGCTCACCTCGCCCACCGGCCGGATCAGGACCTGGCGCGGCTTCACCCCGTTCGCCGGCCCGACGATCCCCTCGCGCTCCATCCGCTCGATGATCTTCGCGGCCTTGTTGTAGCCGAGCCGCATCTCGCGCTGGAGCTTCGAGACCGAGACCTCCTCCATCCGCGAGACCAGCTCCACCGCCTGGTCGTAGATGGGGTCCTCCTCGTCGCCGTCGAGCCCGCCGCCGCCGGGGCTCCCCTCCCGCGCCTTGAGGATCGACTCGTCGTAGACCGGCCGGCCCTGCTCCTTGAGGAAGCCGACCACCCGGTGGAGCTCGTCCTCGGAGACGAAGGCGCCCTGGACGCGCGTCACCGGCTGGGTGGCGGTCATCACCAGCATGTCGCCGTCACCGAGCAGGGTCTCCGCCCCCGGGCCGTTGATGATGGTCTGGGAGTCGTGGCGGGAGGCGAGCCGGAAGGAGATCCGGGCGGGGAAGTTGTTCTTGATCATGCCCGTCACCACGTCGGTGGACGGGCGCTGGGTGGCGACGATCAGGTGGATGCCGGTGGCCCGCGCCTTCTGCGCCAGGCGGGCGAGCGAGATCTCCACCTCCCGCGGGGCGGTCATCATCAGGTCGGCGAGCTCGTCGATCACCACCACGATGTAGGGGAGCTTCTGCGGGAGCTTCCGCTCCTCCCGGGCGGCGACCGCGTCGGCCGGCGGCGGGGCGGTCGGGTCCTCGAACTCCGGGCTGGGGGCGAGCGCCTCGGCGGCCTCCGGAGCCGCGGTGGCGCCAGCCTCCCCCGCCGCCCGGGCTGCCGCCTCCTCCTCGGTCTCGCCGGCGGTGACGTCCACCACCACCAGCTTCCGCGGGGGCGCGGCCAGGTCGACCTCGTCGAAGGACCGTCCCTCGGCCCGGAGCTTCTCCACCTTCCCGTTGTAGGACTTCAGGTCCTTGGAGCCGGTGTCGGCGAGGATCTGGGTCCGCCGCTCCATCTCGTCGACCGCCCACTGCAGGGCGCGGGCCGCCTTCTGGGGATCGGTCACCACCGGGAGGAGGAGGTGCGGGATGTCCTCGTAGGCCGAGAGCTCCGTCATCTTGGGGTCCACCATGATCATCCGGACCTCGGCCGGCGTCTGCCGGAAGAGCATCGAGAGGATCATGGTGTTGAGCCCCACCGACTTGCCCGAGCCGGTGGTGCCGGCGATGAGGAGGTGGGGCATCCGCTGCAGGTCGACGCAGTAGGGGACGCCCTCGATGTTCTTGCCCAGCCCGAGGGGGAGGAAGCCGCCGGCCTGGGCGAAGCCCTCGGACTCGAGGACGTCGCGGAGCCAGACCGTGGCCCGATCCTTGTTCGGGACCTCGATCCCCACCACGCCCTTGCCCGGGATCGGCGCGATGATCCGGATCCGGGTGGCGCTGAGCGCCATGGTGAGCTCCTTGTCGAGGTTCTCGATCCGGGCGAGCTTCACGCCCGCCACCGGAGAGAACTCGTAGAGCGTCACCACCGGCCCGGGCCGGATGTGGCGGATCACCCCCTCCACCCCGTGCTGCCGCAGGGTGGCGACGATGATCTCGGCGGTCCGGGTGAGCCCCTGCTCGTCGACGGCCCGCGCCTTCTCGTCGTGGGTGTCGAGGAGCCCGGTGGAGGGGAGCCGGAACACGTCGCCCGCCTTGGTGAAGGCGAAGCTCGGCGCCTCCTTCTTCTCCTTCTTCTTCCCCCGGGGGCGCTCCAGCATCGCCTGGGAGACGACGATCTCCGGGCGGGCCAGCGCGGCGGGCAGCGGGGCGGGCCCGGCCGGCTCCTCGGGCGACTCCGCCGGGACCTCCACCTCGGCGGCCGCCCGCTCCTCCGCCTCGCGCCCCCTGCGCCGGCGCCGGGGCGGCTCCTCCTCCGGCTGGGACTCCGCCTCGGCGTCGTCCACCAGCCCGCCCACCCAGGCCGGGTCGTCGAAGCTGGCGCGCCGGATCTCCTCCAGCGCCAGGGCGCCGGCCACCGCCCGCGCCTCGTCCCGCTCGGCCTCGCCCACCGCCTCGATCTCGGCGGTGGCGGCGAGCTGCTCGGCCGCCTCGCGCCGGGCCCGCTCCGCCGCCTCCTCGGCGCGCAGGTCGGCGACGGCGGCCCGGTGCTCGTCGAGCACGCTCGAGAGCCGCCGCGAGAGGAAGCCGAACGCGCCCCGGCCCAGGGCGAGCAGCGCCCCGCCCAGCGTCTGCGGCTTCACGTCCGCGGCCACGATCAGGGCCACGAGCCCCACCGCGCTCACCGCGATGGCGCTGCCCCAGACCGAGAGGAGCCCGACCGCGGCGGTGGAGAGCGTCGCCCCGATCGCGCCGCCGGCCGGGAAGGACACGTCGAGGTGGCCGGCCAGCGCGAGGTGGGCGAGGGTGGCGACCGAGAGCGTGAGGACCGCGTAGGCGGTGGCGGAGAGGACGGTCACCCGGGGGGGCGCGCCCTGGAAGAGCCGCCAGGCTGCGGAGCCGAGGCCGATGGGGAGGACCAGGGAGGAGAGCCCGAGCACGCCGTAGAGGGCGGAGGCGGCGCGGTGGCCGACCGGGCCGCAGAGGTTCGCCGGGGTCATCCCGTGGGCGATGAGCTTCCCGTCCAGGGAGGAGAAGGTGGCGAGCGCGAGGGCGCTCCCGGCCGCGAGGGCGAGGAGCACCACCGCCCCGACGTCGCGCCCCATCCCGGTGCGCGGAGAGGAGGAGGAGCGCTCGCCCTTGGGGGCGCGCTCCCTGGGCGACAGACGGCGATTGGATCTGGGCTTGCCCATGGCGTGCGCGGCCCCCGTGCCTGAACCCTCCAGCGCGCGGTCTATGGGCCTGTCCGGTCGAGAATATCGGGGGGTATCGGGGGGTCAAATTTTCGGCGGAAGCGGGGACCCTCGCGTACAATCCCGTCAGATCGCCGGTTTTTCCCCCGACCTCCATGGACGTCCGCTGCGAGCGCTGCAGGGCCCACTACGTCTTCGACGACGAGCAGGTCACGCCCTCGGGGCTGACCGTCCAGTGCACCAACTGCGGTCACGTCTTCCGGGTGAAGAAGAAGGAGCTGGTCGTCACCGTCCCGGTCAAGCCGGACGAGCTCCAGGGCACTCCCCTGCCGGCGACCTCGGCCGCTCCCCGGCCGGGCAGCCACCTCGATCCCCCCGCCGCCCCGGCCGAGGCGGAGCGCGAGTGGCGGGTCCGGCAGGTCGGCGGCGGCGTCTTCCCCTTCCGCGAGCTGACCACGCTCCAGAAGTGGATCGTCGAGCAGAAGGTCTCGCGCGACGACGAGCTCTCCCAGGGCGGCGACCACTGGCGGCGGCTCGGGGACATCGCCGAGCTCGCGAGCTTCTTCCAGGTCGTCGAGGCGGCCGACCGGGCCAGGGCTCGCCCTCCCGCCTTCCCCCCCCCAGGGAGCATGGGCTCGCGCTCCCCGCCGGCTGGGGCTCCTCCTCCGCCGCCCTCCGGGTTCCCGCCCCCCTCCTTCGCCGTGCCGCCGCCGCCCGCGGCGCCGCCTCCACCGCGCCCCCGCCCCGCGGCCGAGCCCGCCTGGGCGCGGGGGCCGGCGCCGCTCCCCGTGCCCGCCGCCGCGAGCGAGCTCGGCCCCGAGGAGCGCGCCGTGGTCCGCGGCAGCCGGCGCCGGTCGGCGCTCGCGCTCGTGCTCCTCGCCGTCGCCGGCGGCGCGGCGGCCTGGGCGCTCGGCGCCTTCGAGCGGCGGAAGCCCGCCGACGAGGCGGTCCCCATCACCATCGAGGTCCCGCCCGCCCCGCCGCCGGCCCCGGCCCCGGAGCCGGCGCCCGAGCCGCCGGTCGCCGCGCCCAGGCTCGTCGAGCCCCCGCCCGCGCCGCCCCCGGCCCCCGCTCCCGCGGTGGAGCCGCCGCCCAAGCCGCAGGAGCCGAGGGGGCCGAAGGCGATGCTCGCCCTGGCGGCGCGCCTGCGGGAGAAGGGCCAGACCCAGCGGGCGCTCGACCTGTACGGGCGCGTGGCCTCCGACCAGCCCGACAACGTCGAGGCGCTCGTGGGGCGAGGTTTGTGCTATCTGGATCTCTCCGAGTACCCACCCGCGGAGGCGAGCTTCGAGGCGGCGCTCCAGGCCGACCCCGGGAACGCCGATGCCCTGGTGGGGCTCGCCGAGACCTATCGGTGGCAGGGCAAGAAGGCGGAGGCCATCCGGTACTACGAGAAGTATCTCGCCGAGCACCCGGACGGCGAGGAGGCCGCGGTCGCGCGGAACGCCATCCAGGAGCTCAGGAACGAGGAGAGGTGAGCATGTCCGACAGGGGAACCCCAGGGAAGCCCTCCACCACCGAGGACGAGTACTTCGTCCGCGAGGACGCGGAGAAGAAGCGCAAGCTCGCCCTCCAGACGAAGAAGGAGACCGAGGAGGCGGAGCGGCGCCGGCTCAAGGACCTCCACTGGATGCGCTGCCCGAAGTGCGGGCTGGAGATGCA
>DATKAL010000201.1:0-9595 GCA_035498135.1 Anaeromyxobacter sp. | reverse complement strand
CTTCTCGTAGCGGTCCCGGTTCACCGCCAGCTCGATCTGGGCCAGGGTCTGGTTGGTGAAGGAGCTCGACATCACGAAGGAGGGGTGGCCGGTGGCGCAGCCGAGGTTGAGGAGCCGCCCCTCGGCGAGCACCAGCACCCGGTGGCCGTCCGGGAAGACGAAGGCGTCGTACTGGGGCTTCACGTTGACCCGGGTGGTCGCCTTCTTCAGGCCGGCCATGTCGATCTCGTTGTCGAAGTGGCCGATGTTGCCGACGATGGCGCAGTCCTTCATCGCCCGCATGTGCTCGACGGTGATGACGTCGAGGTTGCCGGTGGCCGTGACGAACACGTCCGCCTCCCCCACCACGTCCTCCACCCGCACCACCTGGTAGCCCTCCATCGAGGCCTGGAGCGCGTTGATGGGGTCGATCTCGGTCACCACCACCCGCGCCCCCTGCCCGCGGAGGGCCTGGGCGCAGCCCTTCCCCACGTCGCCGTAGCCGCAGACCACGCAGAGCTTCCCGGCGAGCATCACATCGCTGGCCCGGTTCAGGCCGTCGACCAGGGAGTGGCGGCAGCCGTAGAGGTTGTCGAACTTGGACTTGGTCACCGAGTCGTTGACGTTGATGGCGGGGAAGAGGAGCGTCCCCGCCTTCTGCATCTCGTAGAGCCGGTGGACGCCGGTGGTGGTCTCCTCCGTGACCCCGGCGCAGTCCTTGGCCACCCGCGTCCAGCGCTTCGCGTCCCGCTTCAGCTCGCGCGCCAGCAGCCGGAGGATGACCGCGTACTCCTCCGGATCGGAGGGGCGCGGGGCGGGGACCTTGCCCGCCCGCTCGAACTCCACCCCCTTGTGGATGAGGAGGGTGGCGTCGCCGCCGTCGTCCACGATCTGGGTCGGCCCCTTGCCGTCGCCGAAGTCGAGGGCCCGCTCGGTGCACTCCCAGTACTCGACGAGCGTCTCGCCCTTCCAGGCGAAGACCGGCACGCCCCGGGGCTCCTCCGGGCTCCCCCCGCGCCCCACCACCACCGCGGCCGCGGCGTGGTCCTGGGTGGAGAAGATGTTGCAGCTCGCCCAGCGCACCTCGGCGCCCAGGTCGACCAGGGTCTCGATGAGGACCGCGGTCTGGACGGTCATGTGCAGCGAGCCGGTGATCCGCTGGCCGGCGAGGGGCCGGGCCTTCCCGAACTCCTCCCGCACGGCCATCAGGCCGGGCATCTCCTTCTCGGCGAGCTCGATCTCCTTGCGGCCCCAATCGGCCAGGGCCAGGTCCTTCACCTGGTGCTCGAGGGCTGCGGGGGTCGGCGCCGCCCGGGGGGCGGCCTTCTTCTTCGCGATCGAGACGGCCATGTCCTTCCTCTCCTTGGTCTGACGGCTCGTTAGTTCCGTGCAGGGCGCTCGCCCGTGCAGACGACCAGGCCCGGTCCCCTCGCCCCCGGCTCCGGCGGCAGGGCGCGCGCACCCACGGCGGCCAGCCCCGCCTCGCGCAGGGCGGCGGCGAGCGCGGCCGGGTCGAACCCGGGCTCCACCTGGCCCATCCGGCGCCGGAGCTCCTCGTCGGCGTGCCGGGCGGCGTCCAGCACCACCAGCCGGCCGCCCGGCCGGAGGATCCGGGCCGCCTCCCGGAGCACGGAGGTGGGCTCCTCGAGGTAGGCGAGGACCAGCACCAGGAGGGCGGCGTCGCAGCGCCCGGTCTCCAGCGGGAGGGCGGCGAGGTCGGCCTCGTGCAGCTCCACGTTCTCGAGCGGCTCGGTCCGGCGGCGCGCCGCCCGGAGCATGGCCGGGGAGCGATCCACCGCGATCACCCGCCGGACGTGGGGGGCGAGCTCGGCGGTGAGGGCGCCGGTGCCGCAGCCCAGGTCGGCCACCGTCCAGCGCGAAGGGAGGAGGGCGAGGAGGGCCTCCTGGCCGAAGGCGCGGCCGTAGACCCGGGCCCGGAGCTCGTCCCAGGCCCCCGCCGCCCCGGCGAAGAACCGCTCCGCCCCGTCGCGCCGGGCGCGCACCGCCTGGAGCCGGTCGGCGTCCTGCCGGACCACCGCCCAGCCCTCGCTCTCCCCGCGCGCCACCAGCCAGAGCTTCCGCGCCCCGGGGTCGAGCTCGGGGGCCCAGCCGTAGAGGCTCTGCGTCCCCCGGCGGCGAGCGGCCAGCCACCCCAGGTCGGAGAGCACCTTGAGGTGCCGGCTCACGGTCGACTGGGGCAGGGCGAGGACCTCGCAGAGCTCGAGCACCGAGAGCTCCCGCCGCTCCACCGCCCGGAGGATGCGGAGGCGGGTGGCGTCGGCGAGCCCGTCCATCCAGGCGAGGAGCGCCTCGGGGGTGCGGGCCGGCTCGGGGGCGGGGGCGGGGGACCGTGTCATCGCTCCATCCGGATGGACGGATATACCGGCGGGCCCCGCCCGTCAAGGCGAGCCCCGGCCGGGGCCGCGCGGGGCGCAGCACCGGGGAGCGATGGGGGTCGCGGCGGGGGGCCGGAGGGGGCGCCCTACCCGGCCGCCACCGCCCGGACCCTGGAGCCCCCGGCGGAGAGCCCGGCGGCCTCGGCCAGCGCCTCCTTGCGGTCGGTCCGCTCCCAGGTGAAGGACTTCTCGGTCCGGCCGAAATGGCCGTAGGCGGCGGTGCGCTCGTAGATCGGGCGCAGGAGGTCGAGCCCCTCGATGATCTCCCGGGGCTGCAGCCCGAAGACCTCGCGCACCGCCCGGGCGATCTTGGCCTCCGGGACGGTGGCCGTGCCGAAGGTGTCCACCATCACCGAGACCGGGTCGGCCACCCCGATGGCGTACGCCACCTGGACCTCGCAGCGGCGCGCCAGCCCGCCCGCCACCACGTTCTTGGCGATGTGGCGCCCCATGTAGGCGGCCGAGCGGTCGACCTTGGAGGGGTCCTTCCCGGAGAAGGCGCCGCCGCCGTGGCGGCCCATGCCGCCGTACGTGTCGACGATGATCTTGCGCCCGGTGACCCCGGTGTCGCCCATGGGGCCGCCGATCACGAACCGGCCGGTGGGGTTGATGAAGATCCTGGTCTTCCGGTCGATGAGGCGGCGGGGGAGCGCGCGGGCGATGACCTCCTCGCGGATCGCCTCGTGCAGCCGCTTGTTGGAGACGTCGGCGGCGTGCTGGCTCGACACCACGACCGTGTCGATCCGGGCCACCTTGCCTGCCCGGTACTCGACCGACACCTGGCTCTTGCCGTCCGGCCGGAGGAAGTCGAGCCCGGCCTTCCGGGCCTTGGCGAGCTGCCGGGTCACGGCGTGGGCGTACTGGATGGGGGCGGGCATCAGCTCCGGCGTCTCGTCGCAGGCGTAGCCGAACATCATCCCCTGGTCGCCCGCGCCGCCGACGTCCACGCCCTGGCCGATGTCGGGCGACTGCTGGTCGACCGCCACCAGGACGGCGCAGGTGTTCCCGTCGAAGCCCATCTCGCCGTTCGTGTACCCGATCCGCTTCACCACCTCGCGGGCCAGCTTCGGGTAGTCGATCCGGGCCTTGGTGGTGATCTCCCCGGCGATCATGACGTAGCCGGTCTTGAGGAGCGTCTCGCAGGCGACCCGCCCCTTCGCGTCCTGCCGGAGCACCGCGTCCAGGACGGCGTCCGAGATCTGATCGGCCATCTTGTCGGGATGGCCCTCGGTCACGGACTCCGAGGTGAAGAGATAGTCGCTGGTCGCCATGGGCTCTCCTGGGGGAGGGCAAGGTACGCGCGCCGCGCGCGCGGTGTCAATATGGCGGAGGAACGGCCGCCCCGGCCGCCCGATCGGACGCCGCCCGCGCGGGCGGACGGCCTTCAGCCGCTCACCGCCCCGACCGCGCTCTCCTGCTCGAGGAGGCCCGGGAAGCGCCGGGTCATCTCCGCGCGCACCTCCCGCTCGATGTCGTCCGCGGTGGAGAGGGCGAGGAGCCGGTCGAGGAGGGAGCGGCCGTCCGAGGCCTTGGCCGCCCGGATCACCCGCTTCACGAGGGGGATGGAGGAGCCGTTCATGGAGAGCTCGGAGACGCCCAGGCCGAGGAGGACCAGGGCGTTGACCGGCTCCCCCGCCATCTCCCCGCACATCGAGACCGGGAGGCCCGCGCTCCGGGCGGCCTCGCAGACGACCTTCACCATGCGCAGCACCGCCAGGTGCAGCGGCTTGTAGAGGTAGGCGACGTCCTTGTTCTGGCGATCGATCCCGATGGTGTACTGGATGAGGTCGTTGGTCCCGACGCTGAAGAAGTCGCACTCGCGCGCCAGCCGGTCCGCGATCATCGCCGCCGAGGGGAGCTCGATCATGATCCCCACCGGCGTGTCCCGCATCGGGACGCCGGCCCGAGCGAGCTCGTCGCGCACCTCCTGGTAGTTCCGGCGCGCCGCCCGGAGCTCGGCCACCCCGGAGATCATGGGGAACATGATCCTGAGGTTGCCGTGGACCGACGCCCGCAGGAGCGCGCGGAGCTGCGCCCGGAACATCTCGGGCTGGCGGAGCGAGTAGCGGATGGCGCGGAGCCCGAGGGCCGGGTTCTCGGCGTGGATCCGCATCCCGGCGGGGAGCTTGTCGCCCCCCAGGTCGAAGGTGCGGATGGTGACCGGCCGGGGGGCCAGCGCCTCCAGGACCCGCCGGTAGTTCTGGTAGTGCTCCTCCTCGCTCGGGAGCTCGCTCCGGCCGAGGTAGAGGAACTCGGTCCGGTAGAGCCCGACCGCCTCCCCGCCGTGGGCGAGCAGGCTCGGGACCTCCTCGACGAACTCGATGTTGCCGGCCAGCCGGACGGTGACCTCGTCGAGGGTCCGGGCGGGCAGGTCGCGGGTGGCGAGCAGGCCGCGCTCGACCTCGAGCCGCCGCTCCCGGGCGGCCTCGTACTCGGTCCGCTCGCCCGGGCTGGGGTTGACGACCACCACCCCGCGGCCGCCGTCCACCACGATCCAGTCGCCGCGCTGCACCACCGAGGAGATCTTCCCCACCCCCACCACCGCCGGCACCTCGAGCGCCCGGGCGACGATGGCCGTGTGGGAGGTCTTGGCGCCCGCGTCGGTGACGAAGGCCCCCACCTTCCGGTCGTGGAGGAGGAGGGCGGTGTCGGCCGGCGAGAGGTCGTGGGCCACCACGATCGCCCCCTCGGGCGGCGCCTCGTCCACGTCCGGCGTCTGGCCGAGCAGGTTCTTGATCACGCGCTCGCCGACGAAGTCCACGTCGGCGCGCCGCTCCTTGAAATACTCGTCCGCCTGCTCATGGAAGGCGCTCTTGATCTTGCGGGTGGCCCGCTTGACCGCCCACTCCGCGTTGAGCCGCTCCTCCCGGATGAGCCGCTGCGCCTCGAGGACGAGCATCTCGTCCTTCAGCATCATCCGGTGCATGTCGATGATGGCGGTGTGCTCGGCGCCGCCCGGGGCCGGCCCGCCCCCCACCTTCTCGCGGACCTCGGCCAGCTGCAGGTCGGAGAGCTCCAGGGCGGTGCGCAGCCGGGCCAGCTCCCCCTCCACCTCCTCTGGGCCCAGCCGCCGCTTCGGGGTCCGGATCCTCCGCCGGTCCACCAGCCAGGCGCGCCCGATGGCGATGCCAGGGGAGGCGGCCAGCCCGACGAGGATGGTGGTGCCGACGGGCGTCATGTCTCCCCGAAGCCCTTCTCGATCACCGCCGCGAGTGCCAGCATGGCGGCGTCGGCGTCGTCGCCCTCGACCGACACCGTGATCTGCGAGCCCTTGGCGGCCGCCAGGGTGAGCACGCCCATGATGCTCTTCCCGTTCACCTCCATGCCGTCCTTCTCCACGTGGATCTCGGAGCGGTAGCGGTTGGCGGTCTGGACGAGCTGGGCGGCGGCCCGGGCGTGGAGCCCGAGGGTGTTCACGATCAGGAAGGTGCGCTCGTGCCGAGCCACTAGCCACTCCCGTGGAGGTGGCCGAGCAGGAGCGCCGCCGCGACCCCGGCCAGGGCGGCGACGTAGGCGGCGGGGAGGAGCCTCGCGCCGCGCGAGAGGGCCAGGTAGCCGAGCGCCGCTGCGAGCCCGGCCAGGATCGAGGCCGGCGGCCCGCCCGCCGCGCCGGCGCGGACCACCAGGATCGAGGCGGCCAGGCCGCAGAGGACCGCGCCCGCGGCGCGCAGCCGGTCGGCGGCGACCGGGAGGGCGAGCCGGGCCACGGTGGAGACGAGCGCGTCCCCGCTCCGGTAGCCGGCCCGGAAGAGCCCGATCCGCAGGGCGAGGTGGATGCCGTTGTAGACGGCGAGCGCGGCGACGATCGCCGGGATGCCGTACACCAGCCCACCCACCGCGGCGAGCGCCCCGAAGAACGGCCGGAGGGCGGTCCAGAAGAAGCCGTCGCCCACCGCCGCCAGCGGGCCCTGGAGCGTCTGCTTGTAGGCGAGCGGCCCCTGCCCGGGCTCGGCCCCGGCCGCCACCTGCTCCTCGTGGTGGATCGCCCCGCCCACGATCGCCGCCGCCATGTAGGGGTGGCAGTTGAAGAAGCCCAGGTGGCGGCGAAGCGCCTCCTCGCGGCGGGCCGGATCGGCGTAGAGGGCGCGCAGCGCCGGGGCGATGGCGTAGGCGAACCCCAGGTTCTGCATGCCCCGGCGGTTCCAGGCGGCCTGCAGGAACAGGCACCGCCAGAAGACGCGCGCCAGGGTGAGGGCGGGGACCCGCGGCGCCTCCGTCACGGCCCGGACCCCCGGAGCGCGAGCCGCGCCGCCAGCCCGACGGCGAGCGCGGCGAAGAAGAAGAGGGGGGCGGCCCGGGCCCGGAGCGCCTTGGCCCCGGAGGCGCAGGCGAGCGCCGCGAAGGCGAAGAAGCCGAGCCGGAGCGGGGCGGCGGCGGCCGGCATCGCCTGCAGGAAGCGGGGGATGAGGGAGGCCGCCAGCGCGGCGCCCACCGGAGCGAGCACTGCGGCGAGGGCGAAGGGCGCGGCCAGCCCGTAGAGGTTGCAGCGGATCGCCTCGCGGATCCGGTGCTCTGCCAGGGCCTGTTCGGCGTGGCAGGCGATCCGCTCGTTGAGCCCGCCCTCCATGGCCCGGTCCAGGCGCCGGCCCAGGACGGCCAGGGGGGCGGCCACCAGGACCGCCAGGATCGCGATCTCCGGGGTCACGCCGGTCCCCAGGGCGCGCCCGGCCAGCACCGCCCCGCCGGCGATGGCGGCGGTGCCGAGCGCCTCGTGGGCGGGGACGGCGGCGCCCAGGTTCACCGCCCCGAGCCAGAAGAGCTCGAGGGGCGGCGCCACCAGGAGCCCCCCGGCGGCGTCGCCCAGCGCCCATCCCGCCACCGGCGCGAGGGCGATCGGGCGCGACAGCATCGCCTGGAGGAAGCCCTTTCGCTCCACCGCGGCGAGCCCGGCGATGAGCCCTAGGACGAGATAGGCCAAGCCCGATCAGTCTAACCTAACGGGCCGCCGCGTACCGGCGTTCGATCTCCTCCAGCCCGGCGGGGGGCTCGGCCGGGACGGCCCGGACCTCCAGCTCGAAGCCCTCGGCGGCGAGGGCTCGCAACGTGGCGAGATCCGGCTCGGAGAGGAAGACCGAGGGCGTCACCTGCCGCCGCCCGGCCCCGAAGTGCAGGTTGCCGATGTTCACCTTGCGTGCGATGGCGGGGGTGAGGCCCGCCGCCCGCGCCGCCGCCAGCCCCGGCAGGTCCCGCAGGAGCAGGAGCACCTTCGGCCCGGGCCGGGCGAGCGCGGCGAGGTCCAGCTCCGCCAGCCGGGTGATGCGGACGGGGAGCTCGGGCGGGACGCAGAGCGTCATCGCCGCCCGGGCGAGCTCGCTGCCCGCCGCCTCGTCGTCGGCGACCACCACCTGGTCGATCCCGAGCCGCGGGACCCAGGCCTCGAGGATCTGGCCGTGGAGGAGGCGGTTGTCGACGCGGACGAGCGGGATCACGGGGAGGGGACGGGGCCGCGGGGGTCGGAATTCACGGGAGGCCCGCCGGGCGGGGAACGCCTCGGGGCCCGGGGGACGAGCGGGGAGCGCCCACCGTCCCTCAGTGCCGGCTCGTGCGGACCCGGCTGCGCAGGAGCTCCGAGGCGAGGGTGATGTTCTTCTGCCCGTAGGCGGTCACCAGCTCCGCGATGGAGGCCAGGGTGGGGTGCTCGGCCCGCGCCGTGGCCAGCTTCAGGACCATGGGGAGGTTCACCCCGGTGACGACCTCGAGCTTCTCGTCCAGGAAGGTGAGCGCGAGGTTGGCCGGGGTTCCCCCGAACATGTCGGTGAGCACCAGCACCCCCTCGCCGCCGTCGACGGCGCGGACCGCCTCCGCCAGGCGGGCCCGGGCGTCGTCCATCGACATGCCCGAGCCGATGCTCACGGCCTGGCAGCGCTCCAGCGGCCCCACGATCCCCTGGGCCGTCTGGAGGAGCTCCTCCGCGAGCCGGCCGTGGGTGGCGACGACGAGTCCGACCATGTGCGGGTTCCCGTGCTCCCTGGCGCCCCGGGCGCCACCTCCGCGGCGACCCCCGTCCGCGGCGCGCGTACCATAGCCGAGCGCGCGGGCCGGGGCCACCGTTCCGGGGCTACTCCTTGTCCAGGTCCCGGTGCCAGAGGCGGACCGGCTGGCCGCCCTGCTCCAGCCTCCCGGCGAGCGCCGCCGCGAGCGCCACCGAGCGGTGCTTGCCGCCCGTGCAGCCGATCGCGATCGTCAGGTAGCTCTTCCCCTCGTTCCGGTAGCGGGGGAGGAGGAAGTCGCACAGCTCCCCGAGCCGGCCGAGGAACGCCTGGGCGTCCGGCTGGCCGAGGACGTAGTCGCGGACCCGCGGGTCGGTGCCCGGGTAGGGCCGCAGCTCCGGGACGAAGTAGGGGTTGGGGAGGAACCGGACGTCGAGGACCAGGTCGGCGTGGGCGGGGAGCCCGAGCCGGAAGCCGAACGAGACCACGGTCACGCCCAGCTTCGCCCCCTCCCCGGCGGCGAACCGGCGGGTGACGAGGCGCTTGAGCTCGTGCACGTTGAGGGCGGTGGTGTCGATCACCTCGTCGGCCAGCGCCCTGAGGTCGGCGAGCGCGCGCCGCTCGGCGGCGATGCCGTCCGGCACCGTCCCCCCCTCGCCCGCCAGGGGGTGGCGCCGGCGGGTCTCCGAGTAGCGCCGGACGAGCGACTCATCCGAGGCCTCGAGGAAGAGGACCTCGACGTCGGCCCCCTTCTGCCGCAGCTCCTGGATCACCCGGGGGGCCTCGGCCAGGAAGCGCCCCTCGCGGGCGTCGACCACCAGGGCGATCCGCGAGACCTCGCCGGCGGTGTGGCCCGAGAGCTCGAGGAGCTTCTCGAGGAAGATGACCGGGAGGTTGTCGACGCAGTAGAAGCCGGCGTCCTCCATCGCCCGGAGCGCGGTGGTCTTCCCCGACCCGGAGACGCCGGTGAGGATCACGACCTGCGGCCCGCCCCCGGGAGCGCTCTCGCTCATTCGACGTCGAGCTCCCCGACCCGGCCGCCGGGCGCGAGGGCGATGGCGCGGTTGAGCCGCTCCTGGAACTCGCGCGCCGAGTGGTGCCCCTGGAGCTTGAGGAGGTGGTTGCGCGCCGCCACCTCCACGATGGTGGTCATGTTGCGCCCCGGCCGGACCGGGACGATCAGCATCGGGACCTCGACGTCCAGGATCCGGAACTTCTTCTCCTCCACCCCGAGCCGGTCGTACTCGACGTTGGGATCCCACTCCACCAGCTCGAGGACGATCTCGATCT
>DATKAL010000200.1:0-2331 GCA_035498135.1 Anaeromyxobacter sp. | reverse complement strand
CTTCTCCCGCTCCCGCAGCACGCGCGAGACCATCTTCCAGACGTTGGTCTCGGCCTCGTAGTGCTCCTTGCGGTCGCCGGCGACCTCGACGCTCCGGGCCACCCCCCAGCGCCGGAGCTCGGCCAGGCTCATGGAGAGGAGGCCGGTCGAGATCTGGAGGCGGTCGCAGAGCTCCGGGGCGGCGAGGGGGCGGTCGGAGAGGAAGAGGACCGCCCAGATGCGGCCGAGCTGGCGGCGGAAGCCCCAGAGCTCCATCAGGGCCCCGACCGCGTCCGCCACCGCGAGGTCGGCCTTCTGGAGGGCGAACGAGGTGGGCGCGGGGCGCGACGGGGTGCGGGTGGCGGCGACGGGCATGGAAGGTCCCCCTCCTCCTCTAGTGGATCGCCAGGTCTCCCAGGGCGAAGAGCGCGAAGACGATCGACGCGATGGCGTTGTAGTTGAAGAACGCGACCCCGATCCGCTCGGGCCGGAGCGTCCCGCGGGGCGCCACGTAGAGGTGCTCGGCGAGGATCACCGCTCCGAGGATGGCGCTGCCGGCGAGCCAGGCCGGGCCGCGCCCGGCGAGGACCCCGGCGAGGATCACCCCGGCCACCGCCAGGACGTGGAGCCCGCGCGCCCAGGCGAGCGCCCCGGGGATCCCGAACCGCGCCGGGATGCTGAGGAGCCCGTGGCCGCGGTCGAACTCCGCGTCCTGCATGGCGTAGAAGACGTCGAAGCCGGCGATCCAGGCGCCCACCCCCACCCCGAGGACCACCGAGGCGAGCGGGGCCCCGCCGGTGAGGGCGATGGCGACGCCCACCGGGGCGAGCGCCTGGGCCACCCCGAGCCAGAGGTGGCAGGCCCAGGTGAAGCGCTTGGCGAAGGAGTAGCCGAGCAGGATCGCCAGGACCGGCAGGGCGAGGAGGCCGCAGAGCGGGGAGATCGCCCAGGCGGCGGCGGCGAAGGCCGCCCCGCTCCCGAGGAGGAGCGCCCAGGCCGCGGCGACGGAGACCTCCCCGGTGACCAGCTCACGCCGCTTCGTGCGGGGGTTGTGGGCGTCGAAGCGACGGTCGGCGATCCGGTTCATCGCCATGGCGGCGGTCCGGGCGGCCACCACCGCCACCGCCACCAGGGCGAGCCGGAGCGGGTCGAGCGCCGCCCGGGGGGCGACCAGGACCACCGCCGCGGCGGCGAAGGGCAGGGCGAAGAGCGAGTGGCTGAGCCGCACCATCCGCGCCAAGGAGACGAGGAGGCGCGGCCGCGACGGGCTCGCCTCCGGAGCGGGAGAGGTGGCCGTCACGAGCGGCGCTCCGGGGTGGGGAGGTGGCGGGCGAGCCAGGCGAAGGGCTGCTCGGCGTCGCCCAGGCCGAGGAGGAACTCGAAGGGGTCCTCGGGCCGGGCGCCCGCCAGCGCCGCCGCGAGGACGCCCGGGGCGGTGCCCGCCGCCAGCCGGCCCACCGCGGGGGCGCCCACCGCCGGCCCGTTCCAGGCGAGCGGGAGGAGGCGCCGGGCCGGGACCTCGGGGAACTCGCGCCGGAGGAGGGCGAGCTCCGCGAGGGGCGAGAGCGAGGGGGAGGAGGCGAGCGAGTCGGTCCCGACGGCGAGCGGGAGGCCGGCCTCGAGGAGGGCGGGGAGCCGCGGGAGGCGGCCGACGATGTAGCGGTTCGAGCGCGGGCAGAGGACCACCGTGGCGCCGCTCCTGGCGAGGAGGGCCACGTCCTCGTCGTCGAGGTCCACGCAGTGGACGGCCAGGTGGTGGGGGCGCAGGTGCTCGGCCACCAGGGCCACCGCCGAGCGGGCCCGGGGCCGGAGCTCCTCGAGGCGGGCCCCGAGCGACTGGAGCATGCGGGCGAAGGCGCCCGCCCCGTCATGGCAGAGCCGGCGCTCGTCCGGATCCTCGGCCAGGTGGAGCGAGCCCGGCCCGGCGTCGAGCAGGCCGAGCACGTTCGCCGCCTGGGTGGAGTAGATGGCGTGCGGGGAGCGCGCGATCCGCAGCCCGGGGGGCGGATCGCCGGCCGCGGCCCGGGCCGCGCCCGCCGCCTCGAGGGAGGCCTCGAACCGGCGCGGGGTGAAGCCGAAGACCTCGTGGTACAGGGTGCCCGCCAGGCCCACCTGGGCGAGCGGGCGGAGCGAGCCGAGGGTGTTGGTGACGTCGCCCACCGCCGCCACCCCGAACCGGCGCAGGTCCTCGGCCCCCATCACCATCGCCTGCTCGATCTCGAAGGGGTCCGCCCGGGCGGCCCGCGCCGCCACGAAGAGCTGGATCCATGCGGCGAGCCCCTCGCCACCGGCCACCCGCCCGGCCATGTGGGACAGCTCGAGGTGGAGGTGGGCGTTCACCAGGGCGGGGAG
>DATKAL010000199.1:0-7070 GCA_035498135.1 Anaeromyxobacter sp. | reverse complement strand
AGGGGCTGCAGCGGTACGAGGGGACGGTGATCGTGGTGACCCACGACCAGGAGCTGATCCGGGAGGTGGGGAGCCGGATCTGGTCGATGCACCGGGGGGAGGAGATCCTCGACTTCCCGGGCACCTTCGACGAGTTCGTGCAGAAGCACCCGGACCTGGCCGCCGCGCACCAGTAGCGCCGGGCCCCTTCCGTGAGGAGCGCCGCCCGCCCCGGCCCGCCATCGAGGCGGCGCGGGGTGCGCTCCGCGCGCGGAAGGAGCGAACGATGTGCAAGCACCTGACCAGGCTGCTCGCCGCCCGTCCCGGGCCGGTCCAGCCGAGCTCGCAGGGCTGCCAGGAGTGCCTGGAGCGCGGGTCCGGCTGGGTCCACCTCCGGCTCTGCCTGACCTGCGGCCACGTGGGCTGCTGCGACAGCTCGCCGAATCGGCACGCCACCAAGCACTTCCACGCCACCCGGCACCCGACCATGAAGTCGTTCGAGCCGGGCGAGGACTGGGCCTGGTGCTACCTGGACGAGGAGATGGTCGAGGCCATCCCCGCCTTCCCCGTCGAGTCCCCGCCGCACCACTACGCCCCGGGCGGCGCGCCGGGGTGAGGGGACGGCCCCGGGAGATCGTCCCATCGTGGCCGCGACGAGGGGAGGACGGGTGAGGGCCTCTGCCCGGGCGAGGCGCTCGAGGCGAGGAGGAGTCGGCCGTTCCCGGCTCACCGCCCCAGCACGCGCGCCAGCAGGTCCGGCCGGTCGGTGACGATCCCGTCCACGCCCAGGGCGAGCAGCTCCCGCATCTCCGCCTCGTCGTCCACCGTCCAGACGTGGACCGGGATGCCGCGGGCGTGGAGGTAGCTCACCACCGCCCGGTCCACCACCTCGAGGTCGCCCAGGCGGTGGGGCAGGTCGGCGAGCTGGTAGCCGCCCGGGCAGGCCGCCCCGTCGGCGCCGCTCTTCGCCGCCATCACGTGGCACGTGGCAGCCCGCTCCGGGAGGTAGCGGGCGCAGCCGGGGAGCAGGGCCCCGAGCCGCTCCGCCTGGGCGTCGAAGAAGGACCCGACGCAGACCCGCTCCAAGGCGCCCGCGGCGCGGAGCTCCAGGGCGAGCGCCTCGGCCAGGGCCGGGTCGTCCGGCTTGGCGTCGATGTTGAGCCGGAGCCGCGGGTGGCGGGCGAGCACCTCGGAGAGGCGCGGGACGGCGACGCCCCGGCCGCGGAAGGGGAAGCTCGCGCCGCCGTCGGGGGTGAAGGAATGGCCGGCGTCGAGCGCCTTCACCTCGGCGAGGGTGCGCGCCTCGATGGTGCCCGGGGCGCCGGTGAGGCGGGCCGTCTCCTCGTCGTGGAAGACCACCACCGCCCCGTCGGCCGTGCGGCGGACGTCGATCTCGAGGGCGTCGGCCCCCAGGGCGGCGGCCCGGTCGAAGGCGGGGAGCGTGTTCTCCGGCGCGAGCAGGCTCCCGCCCCGGTGGGCCACCAGCCAGGGGCCGGGGAGGTCCAGGTAGGGGTGGCGCGCGCCCACGGCCCCGTTCGTTAGCCCCGCCGGCGCCGGCCCGTCAACCGGGCGTGGGCGCCCGCGCCGGGACGGGTTACAAGAGGGTCATGCGAACGCAGGTGAAGGGGGAGGCGGTCCGCCGCGAGCTGCTCCCCGGGACGTCGCCCGAGCTCCTCAAGGAGCTCCACCTCCTCACCCGCGCCGGCGACCTCAACGCCGACAGCCTCCGCAAGCTCAAGCAGGTGAACCACCTCGCGAACCTCCTCGCTCCCGCGCTCGACGACGTCCTCGGGCGCTTCGGGGACCCGGTGGCCGTGGACTGCGGCGCGGGGAAGAGCTACCTCGGCTTCGTCCTCTACCAGCTGTTCCTGCGGCCGGCGGAGAAGGGGACCCTCCTCGCCATCGAGGCGCGCCCGGAGCTGGTCCGGGCCGGGGCGGAGCGGGCGGCCCGGCTCGGCTTCGACCGGCTCCGGTTCGTGGAGGCGTCCATCGAGGCCGCCCCCGTCCCGGAGCGGGTCCACCTGGTCATCGCCCTCCACGCCTGCGACACCGCCACCGACGACGCCCTCGCCCTCGCCATCGGCCGGAACGCGGACCACGTCGCGGTCGTCCCCTGCTGCCAGGCGGAGGTGGCCCGGCAGCTGGCGGAGGCCCCCGCGCCCGCGCCGGGCGCCGCCGGAGAGGTGCTCGCCCCGCTCTTCGCGCACGCCTGGCACCGGCGCGAGTTCGGCTCCCACCTCACCAACGTGCTCCGGGCGCTGGCGCTCGAGGCCCACGGCTACCGGGTCACCGTGACCGAGCTCACCGGCTGGGAGCACTCGGCGAAGAACGAGCTCATCCTGGGCCGCAAGGTCCGGGCCGGCTCCCGCGAGGCCCAGGCGCGGCTCGAGGCGCTCCTCGTGGCGACCGGCGTCCGGCCCAGGCTGGTGCGGCTCCTCGAGGGCATGCCGGCGTCCGCGGTCGCGCCGCCCGCCGCCGTCTAGGCCAGCGCGCCGTGGAGCCCCGCGCCTCCGCCCCGCCGCCGGCCTCTCCGCCCGAGGGGGGCCTCCTCGCCCTGCGGGCCGCCTGGCCGGCGGTGCTCGCCGCCCTCCTCCTCCGCGGCGCCGCCTACGCCGCCATGATCGCGGCGGCGGTCTGGAACGAGCTCCGGCCCGCCCCCACCCTCCCCGACCTGGTGCTCGCGCGGATCCCGTACTCGGAGGCGGTGGCGGGCGCGAACTACCTCCTCTGGCTGCTCGCCTACCTGCCGCTGGCGGCGGCCCTGCTCTGGACGTCGCCGCGCCGGTTCGTACGCTACAACGTCACCGGCGCCCTGGTCTCGCTCGCCCGCGGGGCGACGCTGCTCGTCACCGGCCTCGGGGCCCCCGACCCGCTCCGCGCGGGACCGGGGATCGGCGGCCGCGCCCCGGGCCAGGCCTTCCTGGAGCTGATCTCCCCCTGGCAGGTCTTCGCCCACTCCTCGATGCGCGCCTACCTGACCAAGGACCTGTTCTTCTCCGGCCACACCGCCACCACCTTCCTGCTCCTGCTCTACGTCTGGCGGTGGCCGCGGCTCCGCTGGCCGGCGCTCGCCGGGCACGTGCTGGTGGTGGCGTCGGTCTTCCTCGCCCACCTGCACTACACCATCGACGTGCTCGGGGCCTACGCGGTGGCCTTCGCGCTCTACGCGCTGCGGGAGGGCTGGCCGGCCGGGGCCCGCCGGGTCGCCTAGGGCCCCCGGGCCAGGGCCCGGACCACTCCGGTGGTGATGGCGGGCAGGTAGGTGATGGCCAGGACGCCCACCGCCATGATGAGCAGGAAGGGGAAGGCCTTCCGGTAGAGGTAGGGGAGCGGCTTCTCGAAGCGCGAGGCGGAGAGGAAGAGGTTCAGCCCCATGGGCGGCAGGAGGAAGCCGAGCTCGAGGTTGGCCAGGAAGACCACCCCGAGGTGGATGGGCTCGACGCCGTAGGCCACCCCGAGCGGCGCCACCAGAGGCGCGAGCACGACGATGGCGGAGTAGATCTCGAGCACGCTGCCGAGCACGAGGAGGACCGCGTTCAGCATGAGCAGGAAGAGGGCGGGCGAGTGGACGTGGCCGGTCATCCACTCCACCAGCCGGGTGGGGATCTCCTCGTCCACGAACCAGGAGGTCAGCCCGAGCGCCGTCCCGAGCAGGATGAGCACGCTCCCCACCAGCGCCGACGCGTGAACCAGCACCCGGGGCAGGTCGCGCACCGGGTGGACGGAGCGGAAGACCAGGAGCTCCACCACCAGCGAGTAGGTGGCGGCGAGCGCCGCCGCCTCCACGACCGTGGCGTAGCCGGACCCGACCGCCATCACCACCAGCACCGGCAGCCCGAGGTCCCACTTCGCCTCCCAGAGCGCCCGGGCCGCCTCGCGGGGGGCGATCGCCTGCCGGGGCGCGCCCGAGCGGACCCCCACCACCACCCCGTAGGCGGCGACGATGGCGATCATCAGGAGGCCGGGGAGGAGCCCGCCCAGGAACAGGTGCTCGATGGGGGCCTGGGCCACCACGCCGTAGAGGATCACCGGCAGGGAGGGAGGGAAGAGGAGGCCCAGGGACCCGGCCGCGGTGACCAGGCCGACGGAGAAGTCCTCCGGGTAGCCCTCCTCGAGGAGCGCCGGCAGGAGCAGGCCGCCCAGGGCGAGGATCGTCACCCCGGAGGCGCCGGTGAAGGTGGTGAAGAGCGCGCAGACGACGGTCGCCATGATGGCGAGCCCGCCCGGCATCCAGCCGAAGACCCCGCGGTAGGCGCGCACCAGCCGCCGGGCCGCGCCCCCCTCGGCCAGCACGTAGCCGGCGGCGGTGAGGAGCGGGATGGCGGGGAGGGTGGCGGAGGAGACCAGGTTGAAGGTGGCGGTGGGGACGGCGGCGATGGCGAGCGGCCCGCTGTCGCGGAAGAAGAGGAGCATGGCGGTGCCGGCCATCGCCACGAACACCGGGGCCCCCAGGAGGAACGCCAGGACCACCGCCCCCCCGAGCGCCCAGCTGAGCGCGGCGCCCGGCGCCGCCCGGCCGAGGAGGAACGCCCCCCCCGCCAGGGCGTAGGCCGCCGCCCGGGCCCACCAGCGCAGCCGGCCCGCGCCGCCCGCCCGCCAGGCGAAGCGCCAGGCCATCACCGCGAAGCCGACCGGCATCACCAGCTGGCTCCACGCGACCCGGATCCCGAAGGCCACCATGCCGAACCCGCTCCACTCCGAGCGGACCAGCTGCAGGGACGCCCAGGCGAGGAGGGCGCAGGCGGCGGCCGAGACCGCCTGCCCGAGGAAGACCGCGGCGCGGCGCGGGGCGCCCGCCGGGACGAGGTCGATGGTGGAGAGGGCGAGGTGGCGGCCCGAGGCGGTGGCGAGCATCGCGCCGAGGAAGCCGACCCAGAGGGTGATGTTCTGGGCGAGGACCGCGGAGCCGGGCAGCTCCCGCCCGGTGAGGCGGCGGGAGACGGTGGAGGCGGCGGGGAGGAGGATCATCGCGACCAGGAAGAAGGTCACGAGGCCGCGCTCGAGGCGGGTCCCCTGGGCTTCCGCCTCGGCGGGGGGTGGGGGCGTGGTGGGTGCGCTGGTCACGCGAATGCCGATTGACCCCTCCCGGAGGGGCCTCCATGATTAGCACGAAACCCCGCGCCGCCGGGCCGTCCGCTTGAAGCGTCCACCCTTCGCCCTCCTCGTACTCTGCGTGACCCTGCCGACGCTGGCCGGCTGTCGAGGCGCGGCCGCGTCGCTGGCGGCGAGCGCCGTGTCCGGGGGCGGCGACGCCTACGCCTCCGACGACGACCCGGAGCTGGTCCGCGACGCCGTCCCCTTCGGCCTGAAGACCATGGAGGGGCTCCTCGAGGACTCCCCCCGGCACGAGGGGCTCCTCACCTCCCTGGCGAGCGGCTTCACCCAGTACGCCTACGCCTTCGTGCAGGCGGACGCCGAGCAGGCGGACCTCGACGGCCGCCTCGACGCCGCCCAGGCGGCGCGCGCCCGGGCGAGGAAGCTCTTCCTCCGGGCGCGCGGCTACGGTCTGCGCGGCCTGGACGTGCGCCACGCCGGCCTCTCGGGGCGGCTCCGGGCCGGCCCCGGGCTGCCCGGCGCCCTGGGCGTGGCGCGGAAGGACGACGTGCCGCTCCTCTACTGGACGGCAGCCGCCTGGGCCCTCGCCATCTCGGACGGGAAGGCCGACATGGCGCTGGTGGCGGAGCTGCCGGTCCCGGTGGCGATGATGGAGCGCGCCCTGGCCCTCGACGAGGCCTACGGCGACGGGGCGATCCACGAGTTCTTCATCACCTACGACGCCACCCGCAGCGCCGCGGAGGGGGGTGGGGCCGATCGGGCCCGGGCCCACCTGGAGCGCGCGCTCGCCCTCTCGATGAACAAGAAGCTGGGACCGCTCGTCGCATGGGCGGAGGGGGTGCTGGTCCAGCGCCAGGACCGGCTCGGATTCACCCGTCTCCTCGAGGAGGTCCTGCGCGCCGACCCGGAGAAGGAGCCGAGGTACCGGCTCGCCAACGTCCTGGCCCAGCGGCGCGCCCGGGCCCTGCTCGCCCACGCCGACGACCTGTTCCTCTAGCCCGCCACCCGGAGATCCCCGTGAAGAAGCTCCTCCTCGCCGCCCTGCTCGCGGCGCTCGCCCCTGCCGCCCGCGCCCAGGTCGTGATCAAGCTCGGGACGCTCGCCCCGCAGGGCTCCACCTGGCACGAGCTCCTGAAGGAGATGGCGCAGCGCTGGGAGCAGGTGTCGAACGGGCAGGTGAAGCTGCGCATCTACGCCGGCGGCGCCCAGGGGAGCGAGGGCGACATGGTGCGCAAGCTCGGGATCGGCCAGCTCCAGGCGGCCGCCATCAGCAACGTCGGCATGCACGACGTGATCCCCGAGCCGCAGGGGCTCTCCGTCCCCTTCATGTTCCGGGACGAGGCGCAGATGGAGTGCGCCTTCGACAAGGTCCGCCCCCAGGTGGAGACCACCCTCGACCGCCGCGGCCTGGTGGCCATCCAGTGGAGCAAGGTGGGCGCGATCCACCTGTTCTGCGACTCGCCCCACAAGAGCCCGGCCGACATGAGGGACGCCAAGATCTGGGCCTGGGAGGGCGACCCCAAGAGCGTGGAGGCGTTCCGCGTCGCCGGGCTCAAGCCGGTGGTGCTCTCCTCGAGCGACATCGTCCCCTCGCTCCAGACCGGGATGATCGACTGCGTCCCCAACGTGCCGCTCTACATGCTCACCACCCGGCTCTTCGAGCGCGCGCCCTACATGATGGACACGACCTGGTCCTACATGATCGGCGCCACCCTGGTCCGGAAGGAGACCTGGGACAAGATCCCGGAGGACGTGCGCAAGAAGCTCCTCGGGATCGCGCAGGAGCTCGGGGCCAAGATCGACGCCGAGGTGCGGCGGCTCAACCAGGACGCGATCGCCGCCATGCAGAAGCAGGGGCTCAAGATCGTGCCGAGCGACGCGGCGGCCTGGCGAGCGGCCATGCAGAAGAGCACGCCCGCCCTGCGCGGCGGGGTGATCCCGGCCCCGTTCTACGACCAGGTGGTCGCGGCCCGCGAGTCGTGCAAGGCGGAGGGGACGGGCGCGAAGTGAGATCGTGACCGCGCTCGGGCTCCACG
>DATKAL010000198.1:0-4160 GCA_035498135.1 Anaeromyxobacter sp. | reverse complement strand
ACCGCGAACTGCGACCCGACGAACCCGGCCCCGGTGAGCAGGCCGAGGTCGGCCGCCACCACCGCGTAGTTCGCCGCGGGGCTGCCGGCGGTGTTCAGGTCCATCTCGACGTAGCCGAGGTCCGCCCAGGAGAAGCGCTGCCAGGTGTTCACGGCGAAGACCAGGATGCTGTCGGTGGCGGAGATCGGGTTGGTCTGGACGCCCACGGCGCGCGGATCGAAGAAGAGGACGCCGCTCGGCGGGGAGGAGAGGCCCCAGGCGTAGAAGTCGGGCTGGGCCGCCAGGGGGGAGAGGAAGTTGCTCACGAAGAGCGGCGTCGAGCGGTGGCGGGGGCCGGGCGCCCCTGCGGCGACCGCGAACAGGTTCGAGCGGACGCGCGGGACCAGGTAGTAGGGGACGCGGAGGGAGATCCCGCCGTTCTGGGAGGGGCTGGCGGGCGTGAAGGTGAGGAACCCGGAGATGTCCTGGAAGACGTCCGCCCCGGTGACCGGATCGTGCGTCGGGCTGATGGCGCCCGCCGGCACCGTCAGCGTGACCCGGAGGTCCTCGTCGTCGTGGGGACCGAGGGCCACCGTCCCCCGGCTGGTGGTGACCGTGACGCCCGGGCCGGTCGAGACCTGGGTGCTGGAGACGACGAAGGTGACCGGGGCGCCGCCGTGGTTGCGGAGGGTGATCACGCGGGTGAGGCGCAGATCCCCGGAGGCCTCGTTCACGCCGAAGGAGAGCCCGGTCTCGTCGACCTGCTCCACCACCGCCTGGGTGTGGACGGCGCTGGCCGGCTGGATCACGCCCGCGCCGGCGAGCCGCGGGTCGTAGCCGACGACCAGGGAGGGGGCGGCCGTCTGCACCACCGCCGCCCGCTGGTCGAACGCCGACCAGCCCGGGTGGGCCTGCCGGCTGAGGGCGAGCGCGCCGGCGACGTGCGGGGTGGCCATCGACGTGCCCGAGTCGGTGAGGGAGCCGTTCCCGGTGCCCATCCCGGTGGAGACGATGTTCACGCCCGGCGCGGTCGCGCTCGGCTTGAGCACCCCGTCCCCCAGGCGCGGCCCGCCCGAGCTGAAGCTGGCGATGGTCTGGTAGGTGGGGTTCGGGATGGTGGTGGAGGCGCTCAGCGTGGCGGTGGTCTGGCCGGCCAGCAGCGAGCCGTCGCTGGCCGGGTTCGCGAGCACGCCCCGCACGCCGAGGAAGGGGATGGTGACCGCCGGGAGGCCGGTGGCCGGGTCGAACGGGATCGCGCCCTCGAAGGGCGGGTAGGCGGAGGAGGTGTTGATCATGGCGACCGCCGCCGCCCCGTGCTTCTGACCGTACTGGGCGCGGTAGACGCGGTTGCAGGTGCCGCGGACGGTGACCACGAGCTTCCCGGTGATCACCGAGTCCACGTACTCGGCCTCGTCGCAGCCGAGGGAGACCGTGCCGTCGGGGTTCCGGAGCACCACCACGTCGTAGGCGGTCCCGGCGACCACCGGGGCGCCGTTCGAGTCCTGGGCGGTGATGCTCTGGCCGGTGCCGAGGGCGAGGGTGGCGGCGGGGTAGGTCGGCCGGGTGGCGTCCATCGCCGCCGCCGCCACCACTCCGTTGCCGGAGGCGGGCGAGCTGGTGATGTAGGGGGTAGGGCCGGCGTTCCCGGAGGCGGCCACCACCAGGATCCCGGCCTTCACGGCGTTGGCCGAGGCGACCGCGTCGGAGCTGTTGGACGGGCCGAAGTCGGAGCCGAGCGACATGCTGATCACGTCCACCTGGTGCTGGACCGCCCAGTCGAGGGCCTCGGTGACCACGTCGGTCGACCCGGCACAGCCGAAGACCCGCACGGCGTAGAGGTCCGCGAGGGGCGCCACGCCCGGCCCGATGTCGAAGGGGGTCGAGTAGGTGGTGGTGTCATAGGGCCCCCGGTAGGTCGTGCCGCCGGCCACGCCGTAGCCCGCGGCGGTCCCGGCCACGTGGCTCCCGTGGCTGTTGCAGTCGAGCGGGTTGGGGTCGGGGACGGGGACGCTCGTGGGGTCGTCGGCGTTGTAGGCGTCGCCGACCAGGTCGGTCCCGCCCTTCACCTTGCAGGTCGGGCAGCCGAAGAGGGTGGGATCGGGGGGGAGGGTGCTGTTCGCGAAAGCGGTGGTCCAGGCGGCGACGGTGCCGGGCCCGCCGAAGTTGGCGTGGGTGTAGTCGATGCCGGTGTCGATGATGGCGATCTTCATCCCCTCGCCGCGGAAGGCAGGCGTGCCGCCCCAGGCTCCCGGCGCCCCGATGAACGGGACGCTCACCGCGTTGTCGAGGTGGTGGCGGACGACCGGCAGCACCTCGACCACGCCCGGGAGCGCCGCCAGCCGGGACACGTCCCGGCGGGCGACCTCGACCTTGAGGCCGTTCAGGGCGTGGCTGTAGCGCGCCAGGACGCGGCCGCCCAGGGCGGCCAGGCCCGGCTCGACGGCGGCGTGCTCGGCGTGGGTCCGCGCCACCACCGCGTCCTCCTCGGACCGCGAGAGCAGGCGTCCCCCCACCCGGGCGCGCGCGGTCGCCACCGGATCGCTCGCCAGCCGGAGGACGACCTTCACCCGGGCGTTGGGGCCGAGGTTCGCCGGCATCGGGACCTCGATGCCGTCGGGCGGCCCGTCGATCCGGGTGAAGCGCCCTGCCGCCGCCTGCGCCCCGGCGGCGGCCGGGAAGGCCACCGCCGCGGCGGCGAGGAGCGGGAGGACGAGCGGGACGAGGCTCGACGCGGAGGGGTGAGCGTGTCGGTGCATGTCTGCCTCCAGGCGCGGCGGGCCTGACCGGCGCCGCGCGGGCGAGAAGCGGGAGAAACCCACGGCTGGACGACGCGTCGCAGCTAACCCGGCGGGCGCCAGGCTGCCGGACCAGAGTGGGTCGACGTGGGCGGGTGTGATGACCCCCGCGGGGCGGTGCGAGGCCGCTGGACCGGGCAGGCGCTCCGCGGGCGCGCCCGTCGCCGTCCCGAGGACCGGCATCTGGCCCCTCGGAGATCGAGGTGTTACCCTTCCGGGCGCAATGGAGCTGAACGAGATCCTGCAGGTCGCGCTCCGCGCCGGAGCCTCGGACATCCACCTGAAGGCGGGGCTCCCGCCCATGTTCCGGGTGGACGGCTCGCTGGTGCCGCTCAAGGACGCGCGTCGGCTTCCGCCCGAGGAGATCGCGCGGATGGCCTTCGCCATCATGAACGAGTACCAGAAGGAGAAGTTCAAGCAGACCAACGAGGTGGATCTCGCCTACGGCGTGCCCGGCCTCGGCCGGTTCCGCGTCAACATCTTCCAGCAGCGCGGGACGATCGGGGTCGTCCTCCGCGTCATCCCCTTCAAGATCCAGTCGATCGAGCAGCTGATGCTGCCCAAGATCCTGGAGAAGGTGGCGGGCGAGCAGCGCGGCCTGGTCCTCGTCACCGGCACCACCGGCTCGGGCAAGTCGACCACCCTGGCGGCGATGATCGATCACATCAACGCCACCGAGACCTGCCACATCATGACGATCGAGGATCCGATCGAGTTCCTCATCCGCGACAAGCGCTCGATCGTGAACCAGCGCGAGGTGGGCGTCGACACCATGAGCTTCGGGCAGGCGCTGAAGAGCGCGCTGCGCCAGGACCCGGACGTGATCCTGGTGGGCGAGATGCGCGACCTCGAGACCATCGAGACGGCCCTCACCGCCGCCGAGACCGGCCACCTGGTGATGTCGACCCTCCACACCCTCGACGCCACCGAGACCATCAACCGGATCATCTCCGCCTTCCCGCCCTACCAGCAGAAGCAAGTCCGGCTCCAGCTCGGCTCGGTCCTCAAGGCCGTCATCAGCCAGCGGCTGGTGCCGCGCGCCGACGGGAAGGGGCGCGTCCCCGCCATCGAGGTGCTCCTCGCCACCGCCCGGGTGCGCGAGCTCATCGAGGACAAGGACCGGACCAAGGAGATCCCGGACGCCATCTCGCAGGGGCACACCACCTACGGGATGCAGACCTTCGACCAGTCGCTGATGTTCCTCCTCAAGTCGAGCGTGATCAGCTACGAGGAGTCGCTGCGGCAGGCCTCGAACCCGGACGACTTCGCCCTGCGGGTCTCGGGCATCAGCAGCACCTCCGACTCGAAGTGGGACTCCTTCGAGAAGCCGCCGGAGGCCGCCCCGCCCCCCGCCCCGGCGCGCGCCGCCGCGCCGCCTCCGCCGAG
>DATKAL010000197.1:0-18444 GCA_035498135.1 Anaeromyxobacter sp. | reverse complement strand
GCCCGGTCGACGATCGCCACCGCCATCCCCATGGCCTCGCCCGAGGACGTCCGCTGGGCGCAGGTCCGCGCCACCGCCTCGCGCTGGTTCGCCCGCCTGGAGCAGGACGAGCGACGGCTGGCGAGCGGCGCCGCCTCGAGGCCCCGCCGCCGCCCCGCCCCGCCGGCCGAGGACCTGCCCGAGGTCGACCCGGCCGAGGTGATCGAGCTCACCCCGGCCCGGCGCGCCCGCTGACGGGCGCCCCGGCGCCGCCCGCCCGGCGGCCCCCACCCCGGAGGAGCGCGGCCCAGAGCGCCGCCGCCAGCCCCAGCCCGAGCGCCGCCTTGGCCTGCGCCGGGATTGCGGGCGAGGGCGAGACCCCGGCCTCGAGCAGCGCCACCAGCGCCAGCACCGGGACCACGACCGCCAGGAGCCGGGCCCCCTCCCGGCCGCGGCGCTGGAGCGCCAGGGCCCGGGGCCACTCCCCGGGCGCGACCAGCGCGCCGGCCAGCGCGAAGCCGGCCTGGGCGGCGAGGAGGAGCGCGGACAGCTCGGCCGGTCCGTGCGCCGAGACGAAGGAGAGGAACGGCGCGCCCATCCCACCCTGGAAGGCGTGCGCCGCCACCGCCCCGAGCAGGAGCCCGTTCGCGAGGAGGAGGAGGGCGGTGCCCACCCCGCCGGTGAGCCCGAGGGCGAAGGCGAGCGCCGCCGCGCTCACGTTGTTGTGGGCGATGGCGGAGCCCCAGACGCCGGGCGCGGCGGAGAGCAGGCCCTCGGTCCACATCCGCCGCCCGGCCACCGCGCTCCGGACGCCGTCGGGGACGAGCAGGCCGGCGGCCCCGGGATCCCACGCCACCGCCAGCGCCCCGGCGGCGATCCCGGCAGCGAGGAGGCCGGCCGCGGCCGCCAGGGCCGGCAGGTGGGCCCGGAAGGCGGCCGGGACCTCCTCGCGGTAGAAGCGCAGCACCGCGGCCGGGCCCCGGGGAGGCGGCCGGTAGAGGGCGGCGTAGGCCCGGGCCAGGACCTGGGAGAGATGGCCCTCGGCGTCGGAGCCGGCGAACGCGGCGCGCGCGTGGGCCAGGTCCCCGGCCGCCCGCCGGTAGAGCCGGTCCAGCTCCTCCACCTCGGCCAGCGGCAGCCTCCCGCCCGCCGCCCGGCCGGCCAGGGCGTCGAGCCGCTCCCAGGCGGCGCGCCGTGCCCGGACGAAGGCGCCCACGGTGCGCGGGCGGCTCACCCGCGCCCCCCCGTCCGCCCGCTCATCGCCCCTCCGCGTGGTAGGCGGCGAGCGCCTCGAGGAACGCCTCCGCCTCCCCGTCGGCCAGGCCGGGCGTGCCGGCCCGGGCGGCGAGGGCGGCGGCGAGGCGGCCGGCGACCCGGGCGCGAGGCCCGGGATCGAGGGCCGGCCGGCGGCGGAGGAAGTCGGCCAGCCGCTCGAACTCCTCGGCGGAGAGGAGCGCCCCGGCGCGGCCCCGCAGGGCGGCGAAGCGCTCCTCGGCCTGCGCGGGCGGCCCGTACTGCGAGAGGTCGTAGCGCCGCTCCCGGACCACCAGCGTCCCGGCCACCAGGTCCCCGAGCCGCTGCCGCCGTGGCCCGAGGGCCACCGCCAGCACGCCGGGCGCGTAGCCGAGCGGCAGCTCCACGGCGCGGAGGAGGTTCCGCGCCAGCGACTCGGGCACGCCCACCGGCGCGCCGTCCGTCCGCACCACCCGGATCCCCGCCAGCCGCTTCCCCGGCGTCTGCCCTCCCCCGAGCGTCTCCCAGGCGACGTCCCAGCCCCACCCGGAGAGGAAGACCGCCGCCACCGCCAGGAGCTGCCCGGCGAAGGTGAGCGCCTGGACCTCGCGCAGGAGGTCGCCGGAGACCGAGTAGACGAGCAGGGCGGTGACCCAGCAGAGGAAGATGCACAGGACGTCGGCGAGCCAGGCGAAGGCGCGCGCCCCGACGCCTGCCAGATCGAGGGAGAGCAGGACGCGCTCGGGCGTCTCGAAGCGGAGCTCGGGGTCGGCGCCCACGGCCGGATGTTACCGCCCCCGGGGACTGGCGCCAGCGGCGCATCCCCGCAAGCGGTCGGGCCGGGGGCGCGCTGGCCCGGGCTCCCGCCCTGGGGCATCATCCGGCGCATGGCGCGGCTCTCCCTCTGCCTCATCGCCCGGGACGAGGAGGCGCTCCTCCCCGCCTGCCTCGCCTCGGTGGCCGGGGTGGTGGACGAGGTGGTGGTCGCGGACACGGGGAGCCGGGACGGGACGGCGCGGGTGGCGCGCGAGCGCGGGGCCCGGGTGCTGGAGGTCCCCTGGCGCGACGACTTCTCGGAGCCGCGGAACGCCACCCTGGCGGCGGCGTCGGGCGACTTCGTGCTGATCCTCGACGCCGACGAGCGGCTCGCCCCGGGCTCCGGGCCCAGGCTCCGGGCCGCCCTCGAGGGGGCCCGGTTCGACTGCGGGATGATCCGGCTCCACAACGCCCGGAGCGTGGACGCCGATCCGGCCCTGGTGCTGGCGGGCGCCGCCCGGCTCGGGCCGCCCAACCCCCTCCCCCGCGTCCTGCGCCGGACCGCCGACCTCCGCTACGAGGGGATCGTCCACGAGTCGGTCTCCGACTGGCTGGCGCGGCGCGGGATGCGGGTGGCCGGGCTCGACGTGGACGTGATCCACCTCGGGGCGGTGGAGGCGCTCCGCGCCGAGCGCGGCAAGCTGGAGCGCAACCTCGGCCTCCTCCGCCGGCGCTGCGCGCTCGAGCCGGGGAGCATCACTCCCTTCGCCTACCTGGCCCTGGAGCTCGCCGGGAGCGGGAGGATGCCCGAGGCCCGCGAGGTGGCGGAGCGCGCCTGGGCGCTCCTGCCGGGCCAGCCGCCGGACCGGTCGGTCCTCCGCCTGGCGGTGGCCCGGGCGCTGGCCGCGCTCTGGGCGGACCAGGCCGCCCCCGCCCTCGAGGCGGTGGCGCTGGCCGAGGCGGCCGAGGGCCCGCAGCCGGACCTCGCCTACCTGCGCGGGCGCGCCCTGCTCCGCGCCGCGCTCGACCACGCCGCGGCGGAGCGCGAGCGGGCGCTCGACCAGGCGGAGGAGGCCTTCCGGCGGGCCCTCTCCCTCGCCACCGCACACGGGCTCCGGCAGTACGTGGCGGGCGCCGCCTCGTGGGCCGCCTGGACCGGCGTCGGCCACGTCCTCCTCTGGCGCGGGCGGGCGGCGGAGGCGGGGACGGCCTTCCGCACGGCGCTGGCCGAGGCGTCCGATCGCCCCGAGCCCAGGCTGGGCGAGGCGGAGGTCCTGCTCGAGGAGGGGCGGCCCGGGGAGGCGCTCCCGCGGCTCGAGCCGCTCCTCGACGACGCCCCCGACGGCTGGGCGCTCGCGGCAGAGGCCGCCCTGGCCCTCGGGGCGGCGGCGGACGCCCGGGGCCTGGCCGCGGCGGCGGAGCAGCGGAGCGGCCGCGGCTTCCGCGCCCCGCACCGGCGGGAGCGGCTGGACCGGCTGCGGGCGCGGCTCGAGGAGGCCGCGGGGCGCGGATCCTGAAGGAAGCGCCGCCCGACCCGGCGGGAGGCGGGACCGCGGCCGGCCGCCTGGGGTAGCATCGGAGGCAGCGCCGGGAACCTCGGGGGGGTGGGAGCTCTCGCTTGCACGTCGGCATCGTCCAGTCGCTCGGGGAGTTCGTGAGGAGCTGCTGCTCCGCGGAGGCGAAGGCGGCCTACGCCAGGCTCGTCCCCGCCGGCGAGGTGATGGCCTTCCGGGAGATCCCGGACGTCAGGGTCCAGTCCCTGGTGGCCGCGCTCGCGGGGGCGGAGGGGAAGACGTCCGCCGAGCTCCTCGCCGACTACGGACGGCACTGGGTGAAGGGCGCCCGGACCGCCTACCCCACCCCCTTCGCCGCCCGGGACACCAAGGCGTTCCTCCAGGGCTTCGGGGGGACGCACCTGGCCGCCCGGGCCCTGCCCGGCTCGCAGCCGCCGGAGATCGAGGTGATCGACCGGGGGCCGGGCCGGCTCGCCCTGCGGTACCGCTCCTCCCGGCACATGTGCGGGCTGATCCGCGGGATCGTCGAGGGGGTCGCGGCGGTCTACGGCGAGCGCGCCGCCATCGCCGAGCCCGAGTGCCTCCTCGCCGGGGGCACCTGCTGCACCTTCGAGGTCGAGCTGCGCCCGTCACCCGCCCCGGCCGCATCGGGCCGGGTTCCGTGAACCGGCCGCCGCGTCGTGGTAGGAACCGGACGGGCCGCCTCCGCGCGAGGCGGGCCGCCGCCGCGGGGCGCTAGCTCAACTGGCAGAGCAGCGGCCTTTTAAGCCGTTGGTTCCGGGTTCGAGTCCCGGGCGCCCCAACCCGCTGCTGCGCGTCCTCTCTCGGGCCCCTGTCGGCGGAGACCGTGGTCTCCAAGCCGTCTCCAACGGCCTCCGTGGTCGAGGTGGCCCCGGCGGAGAAGTGCCCGGGGGTGCGCCGAGGAGCCCGCGACGACCCAGCGCTACCCTGGCGACGCCCTCGAAGGTCCACCGCCAGCTGGGACCCAGCATCGAACCCGGGCCACTCGTCGCTTCTGCTGCGACGAGCTAACCATCTTCCCCGCGTCGGGTCTGAACCTGTAGCCTCGAGTGAAGCCTATCTCTTCCCCTTTTCGTGGGGGCCGAACGGGAGGGTGTCATGCGCTTCGCCTTGGTGATCGTCCTCGTCATGGCTGGCGTCGGTTGTGCGACCGCAACGGCAGGCGCTCCGGTTCCGCAAAGCAGCCCGCTGCTGGGAGGTGGGGACGGCAACCTCCAGGACCTCTCCGGCCTCTCCGGTACCGCGCAGTTCGACTATGGGTGCCCACCGAAGAAGGTTCTACTGATTCGGTGCGGTCCAAGCGCCTGCGATCTCGACGTTTGCGGTTCCGTACATCGCTACATGGCGTTCCACGGAATCAACTCAGTCAATTGGCTCGACGTGACGAGCATGTACCCTGCATCGAGCTTGCCGCCGCCGCTCCCGAAGTAGCAGCGACACGCATGGGACCCTCTCTGGCTCGGTGCTGCACTCGCTCGCCGACGTGGAGCCCGCCGTCTCCGTCTCCGCGGCGTCTCCAGGCGCCGGGCAAGCTGCTCCCTCCGCCCTCACCCCCGCCGCTTCCCCTTGATGTCGAAGAGGACGGCGAAGAAGATGATCAGCCCCTTGATGATCAGCTGGTAGTACGAGGACACGTTGAGGATGTCGAGGCCGTTGCCGATCACGGCGATGAAGAGGGCGCCGATGATCGTCCCGTACCACTTCCCCACCCCGCCGCTCATGCTCACGCCGCCGATGATCACCGCGGCGATGGCGTCGAGCTCGTAGGCCACGCCGGCGGTGGGGTTGCCGGAGATGGTCCGCGAGGCGAGGAGCAGGCCGGCCAGCCCGGCCAGCGCGCCGGAGATGGTGTAGACCCCGATCTTGATCGCCGCCACGTCGATGCCGGAGACGCTGGCCGACACCTCGTTCCCGCCCACCGCGTAGACCCGGCGCCCGAAGACCGTCTTGCTCAGGACGAAGGCGCAGGCCGCGGTGACCAGCAGGAAGTAGACGACCAGGTACGGCAGCGTGTCGCCCACGAAGCCGGTGGCGATGAGCTCGAAGGGGCGGGACACGCCGAACACCGGGGCCCCGCGGGCGAGGATGAGCGCCACCCCGCGCACCGCGGTCATCGAGGCGAGGGTGACGATGAAGGGCGGGATGCCGCCGTAGGCCACGCTCACCCCGTTGAGCGCGCCCACCACCGCGCCGGCGGCGATGGGCGCGACGACGGCCAGGGCCAGCGGGTACTCGCCCGGGTGGGCCAGGCTGGCGGCGACCACGCCCCCCAGCGCCACGATCGAGCCGACCGACAGGTCGATGCCGCCGGAGATGATGACGAAGGTCATCCCCATGGCGAGCACGCCGTTGATCGACGCCTGCTTCATCACGTTGATGAGGTTGGCCGGCCGGGCGAAGGCCTGGGGGGAGATGGCCACCAGCAGCCCCAGCACCCCGAGGAAGGCCAGGAGGATCCCGAGGTCCCGCACCACTTGCCACCTGCGCCCGGCCGCCCGGCGCGGGACCGCCGACTCGCTCATGTGGTCACCCTGCGTGGAACTGCGAGGCGTGGCGCATGATGCGCTCCTGGCTGAACTCGGCCCGCTGCAGCTCCCCGGTCACCCGCCCCCCGGCCATCACCACGATGCGGTCGGCCAGCCCGAGGAGCTCCGGGATCTCCGAGGAGATGAGCACCACCGCCTTCCCCTGCCGGACCAGCTCGCCGAGGAAGAGGTAGATGTCGCGCTTGGCGCCCACGTCGATGCCGCGGGTCGGCTCGTCGAAGACGATGATCTCCGGCTCGGCGAGGAGCCACTTGGCGAGGACCACCTTCTGCTGGTTGCCGCCGGAGAGCGAGGCCACCAGGGCGCTGCGGGAGAAGGCCTTGATGCGCAGCCGGCGCAGGTAGTCCTCGGCCACCTCGCCCTCCCTGCGCCGGGCCAGGATCCCCCGGGGGAAGAGCCGCGAGAGCGCCACCAGCGAGATGTTCTCCTCCACGGTGGCCTTGAGGTTCAGGCCCTGGAGCTTGCGGTCCTCCGTCACCAGGGCGATCCCCAGGCGGATGGCGTCGCGCGGCGACCGGATGCGGACGGGCCTACCCCGCACCCGGATCTCGCCGGCGCTGGCGCGCCGCACCCCGAAGAGCGCCTCGGCCATCTCGCTCCGCCCCGCCCCCACCAGCCCGGCGATCCCCAGGATCTCGCCGCGGCGCAGGCCGAAGCTCACGTCCCGGACGCGCCCCCCCCAGCAGAGGCCGGAGACGGAGAGCACCTCCTCGCCGAGGAGCACCGCCTCCTTGGGGAAGAGCTCGGTCAGCTCGCGCCCCACCATCAGCTTGATGAGCCGGTCGCGGTCGAGGTTGCGGGTCTCGTCGCAGGCGACGAACGCGCCGTCGCGGAGCACGGTCATCCGGTCGGCGATGCGGAACAGCTCGCCCATCTTGTGCGAGATGTAGATCACCGAGACGCCGCGGGCCGCGAGCGCCGCGATCTGCCGGAAGAGGATCTCCACCTCCCGCTCGGTGATGGCCGAGGTGGGCTCGTCCATCACGATGATCTTGGGGTCGAGCGAGATGGCCTTGGCGATCTCGACCAGCTGCATCTCGGCCACGCTCAGATGGCGCATGAGCGCGGTCGGCTCGATGGGGATGGAGAGCGAGGCGAGCAGCCTCCCGCACTCGGTCCGCATCCGCCGCCGGTCGGCCACGCTGAGGAGCCCGAGCCGGCCGCGCCGCGGCTCCCGCCCGAGGAAGACGTTCTCCGCCACCTCCAGGTCCAGGACCGGGTTCAGCTCCTGGTGGATCATGGAGATGCCGCCCCGGATCGCCTCCCGCGGGCTGGCGAAGGCCACCCGGGCGCCGTCGAGCCGGATCTCCCCGGCGTCGGCCTGGACCATGCCCATCAGGATCTTCATGAGCGTGGACTTGCCCGCGCCGTTCTCGCCGACGAGGGCGTGCACCTCGCCGCGGCGGACGAACAGGCTCACGTCCTGCAGCACCGGGACGCCGTCGAAGCGCTTCCAGATGCCCCGCATCTCCAGCAGCTCGCCGGCCATGATCCCGTTCGCCCTCCCCGCCGCCCGGCCCCCCGCCCCGGGCCGGGGTGGAGGGGCCGCGCGTCAGGCGGGCGGGGGCGCGCCGCGCCCCGCGCCGATCACTTCTTGAGGAACTTCGCGACGTTCTCCTTGGTGATCAGGGTGTGGGCCACGATCACCTCGGGCTTCACCTTCGCGCCGTTCACGATCTGGTAGGCCGTCTCCATGCCCACCCGGCCCTGCTCGGTGGTGCTCTGCGAGATCGTCGCCGCCAGGCGGCCGTCGGCCACCGCCTGCAACGCGTCGGGGGTGGCGTCGAGGCCGTACACCTTGACCGACTTCTCGAGCTTGGCGTCCTCGACCGCCTTCAGGGCGCCGAGGGCCATGCCGTCGTTGTTCGCCACGATGGCGTCGAGCTTCTGGCCGGTCTGCAGCCAGTTCTCCACCAGCTTGAGCGCCTCGTCGGTGCGCCAGTTGGCGGTCTGCTGGAAGAGGACCTTGATGCCCGGGTACTTCGCCTTGATCACGTTCTCGTAGCCCTTGGTCCGGCCGATCTGCGCATCGGAGCCCATGGGGCCGAGCAGGAAGGCCACGTTCCCCTTGCCGCCGATGGCCTTGGCGGCGGTCTCCATCTCCAGCTCGCCGCCCTCCACCGGGTTCGCGCCCACGAAGGCGTTGGCCGCCCCCTCCTTCGCCACCTTCTGGTTCACGGTCACCACCACCACGCCCGCCTTCCTGGCGGCCTCGATGGCGGGCACCAGGCCGTCCACGGACACGGGCTCGATGAGGATGGCGGCGTAGCCCTGGGCCACCGCCGACTCGACCTGGCCGATCTGCTTGGCGACGTCCTGCCCGGCCTCGAACACGGTCAGGTCGGCCTTCAGCTCCTTGGCCCGGCCCTGCACCGCGGCCGCCATCTCGATGGTGAAGGCGTTGGACATGTGGCTCATGAGCAGCGCGTACTTCTTGGCGCCGCCCGCCGCCAGGGGGGTGGACGACCAGGTGAGCGCCGCCGCTGCGACCAGCAAGAGGCCCTTCTTCATGGCGTTTTCTCCTCCGAGGACCCGGCGTGGCGGGATCCTGGTGAGCGTGCTCGGCCGGCGAGGCCGATGTCGCAGGAACGCCGACAGGCTAGCAGAGCCGCCCGGTCGTTGCAAACAGATTTCGGACTCGGCTGCACATTGGAAAAACCTGTGCATCCGGGCGCGCCCCGCGCCGGCGCCCTACCCCGGCCCGAGCACCGCCCGCAGCGCCTCGACGAAGCGGTCGATGTCGCCCGGCTCCGTGTCGAAGGCGCACATCCAGCGGACCACGCCGGCGCGCTCGTCCCAGGGCCAGAAGAAGGTGACCTGCTGCAGGGGCGCGATCCGCTCCGCGGGGATGCGGGCGAAGACCGAGTTGGCCTGGACCGGGTGGATCACCTCCACCCCCGGCATCCCGCGGACGGCCTCGTGGAGCCGCCGTGCCATGGCGTTGGCGCGCCGGCCGCACTCGAGCCAGAGGTCGTCCTGGAGGAGCGCCTCCATCTGCGCCGAGAGGAAGCGCATCTTGGAGGCGAGCTGCATGCCGTGCTTCTGCCAGTAGGGGAACTCGGCGCCGAGCCCCGGGCGCAGGAAGATCACCGCCTCGCCGCAGAGCATCCCCTGCTTGGTGCCGCCGAAGCTCAGGGCGTCCACCCCCGCGTCCGCCACCAGCTCGCGCAGGGAGAGCCCGAGCGAGGCGGCGGCGCACCCGATCCGCGCCCCGTCGACGTGGACGCCCAGGTCGTGCGCGTGGGCGAGCCCGACCAGGGCCCGCAGCTCCTCCGGCGCGTAGACCGTCCCGAGCTCGGTGGGCTGGGTGAGCGTCACCGCCACCGGGCGCGCGCCGTGCACGCCATGCCCCCGGCCGAGGGCGGCCTCGAGCGCGGCGGGCGAGATCTTCCCATCCCGGCTCGGCACGGGGAGGAGCCGCATCCCGAGGAAGCGCTCGGGGGCGGTGCTCTCGTCGTTGCAGAGGTGGGCCGCGTCCGAGCAGATCACCGCGCCGTAGGGCTTGGCGAACGCCATGAGCGAGAGGACGTTGGCGGCGGTCCCGTTGAACACCAGGTGGGTGCTCACCTCCCGGCCGAGGAGCCGCGAGAACGCGGCCCGGACCCGGGCGGTGACGGCGTCCTCCCCGTAGGCCCGGGCGTGGCCGCGGTTGCAGGACCTCAGCGCCTCCATCACCCGCGGATGGACCCCGGCGAAGTTGTCGCTGGCGAGGCCCCGCGCGAAGGCCTCCTCGAGAGCGTCGGGCTTCACGGCGATCCGCCCCTCCCCCACCTCGTCGTGGGGTGACGGGTATAGATCGAACCGGCCGGGTGGGCTACTCCCCCGGGACCCCGGGCAGCGAGACCACGAAGGTCGATCCCGCGCCGAGCGCGCTCTGCACGGTGATCTCGCCTCCGTGCGCCTCCACCAGCTTCCTGGCGATCCAGAGCCCCAGCCCGAGCCCCTTGATCCCGCCCGCGTTGGCGCCGCGCTCGAAGCGCTCGAAGATGCGCGCCTGGCCCTCGGGGGGGATCCCGATGCCGCGGTCCCGGACCACCAGCACCGCGGCACCGTCGCGCCCCTCGACCTCCACCTCCACCGGCCGGCGATTCCCGTACTTGATCGCGTTCCCGACCAGGTTGGTGACCACCTGGTCGAGCCGCAGCCGGTCCCAGCGCCCCTGGACGCCCCGCCCCCGGAGGTGGAGCTCCGTCCCGGCCGCCTCCGCCTCGGCCCGGAACCGCTCCACCACCTCGCGGGCGACCTCGGCCAGGTCCACGCTCGCGAGGTCGAGCGAGAGCCTGCCCTCGTTGATCCGGGTGACGTCGAGCAGGAGCCCGATCAGCCCCTGCAGCCGGTCGAGCTGCCCGTCGATGAGCGACAGCTGGCGGTCCACGCCCTCGTCGGACACCTGGGCCCTGCGGAGGGCCCGCGCCAGCAGGCCCGCCTGCAGGCGCAGGGCGGTGAGCGGGGTGCGGAACTCGTGGGAGGCGATGGAGAGGAAGTCCTCCTTCAGGCGATCGGCCTGGCGGAGCACCTCCTGGGAGACCTTGAGATCGTGGATGTCGGTGCAGGTCCCGAACCAGCGGCCGCCCGGCCCCTCGCCGTCGCGCAGGAGGATGGCGCGCCGCAGGAACCAGCGGTACTCGCCGTCCGCCCGGCGCAGCCGGTGCTCGACCTCGAACTCGCGCTGCCGGGCGACCGCGTCGCGCCAGAGGGCCACCGCCTGCTCGCGATCGTCCGGGTGGAGCACCGGCTCCCAGGCCTCGGCCCCGGCCGGCTGACCCGTGTACTCGCGCCAGCGGGCGTTGAAGGAGTCGACGCGGCCGTCCCCCGAGGCGGTCCAGACCAGCTGGGGCAGCGCCTCGGCCAGGAGCCGGAGCCCGGCCTCGCTCTCGCGGAGGACGCGCTCCGCCCGGCGCTCCTCGGTCTGGTCGCGGAAGACGAGGACCACGCCGGCGACCCGCCCGGCGGCGTCGCGGATGGGCGCGGCGCTGTCGGCGATGGGGCGCTCGCTCCCGTCCCGCGCCACGAGCGCGGTGTGGTTGGCGAGCCCGACGATCACCCCCTCGCGCATCGCCCGCTCGACCGGGCTCTCGGCCGGCCGGCGCGTCTCCTCGCTGACGATCCGGAAGACCTCGTGGACGGGCCGGCCCAGGGCCTCCTCGGCCCGCCACCCGGTCAGCTCCTCGGCCACCCGGTTGAGGATGGTGACGCGAGCGGCCGCGTCCGTGGCGATGACGGCGTCCCCGATGCTGCGGAGCGTGACCGCGAGCCGCTCCGCCTCGGCGGCCAGCTGCTCCGCCGCCCGCCGGCGCTCGGTGACGTCGGTGACGGTCAGGACGGCGAGCGGCCTCCCCTCCGGGCCGGTCACCACCGAGCCACCGTAGCTGAAGATCCGGCTCCGCTCTTCCGCCCGCCGGCGCACCGCCAGCTCGACCTCCCGCACCGGCTCGCCCCGCAGCAGGCGCGCCAGGGGCCACTCGGCCACCGGCAGCTCTCGCCCCTCCAGCGTCGCCAGCGAGTAGATCCCCTCGAAGTCCACCAGCCGCCGGCGGACCTCCTCCACCGTGGCGAACCCGTGCATGTCGAGGGCGGCCCGGTTCCAGTGGATCAGGTCGCCGTCCATGGTCGAGACGATCAACCCCTCCGAGAGCCCCTCGACGATCCCCTGGAGCTGGGCCTCCCTCCGCCGGAGCGCCTCCCCCGCCCGCCTGCGTTCGGTGACGTCGCGCACGACGCTCACCAGCGTCCGCTCGCCGTCGACGGTGGCGCCCTGGGAGCTCACCTCCACCGGGAAGGTGGTGCCGTCGCGGCGGCGGTGCAGGCTCTCGAAGAGGAGCCCGCTCTCGTCGGCCTGGGCCATCTGCTCGGCGGTGAGCCCCTGGGTCTCGGGGGCCCGCAGGTCCCGGATCGTCAGCGCCCGGAGCTCGTCGAGGGAGTACCCGTAGGAGGCCGCCGCCGCCTGGTTCGCCTCGAGGATGCGCCCGTCGCGCCGCATGAAGAGGACGATGTCGCGGCTGTGGTTCGCCACCAGCTCGTACCGCCGGAGGAACCGCTCGGCGCGCGCCCGCTCCCGCTCGCGAGCCCTCCCGAGGACGAGGGCCGCGCCGATGGAGCAGAAGCCGACCGCCAGGCTGGCGAGGTGCACGAACACCGTGCGCCGGGAAGCCTCCCGGGACGCCTCGACGCGCGCCTCCATCAGCCGGTGCTGGGCGGCGGACATGGCCTCGATCCGCTCCCGCAGGTCGTCCATCAGGTGCTTGCCGAGGTCGCTCAGGACCACCCGGCGCGCCGCCTCGAAGCCACCGGGTTGCCGGCGGAGGGCGATGGTGCTCGTGAGCTCGGCGAGCCTCTCGTCGATGAGCGGGCGCATGGCCTCGACCCGGGCGCGCTGGTCGGGCTCGTCCCGGGTGAGGGCCTCGAGCGCGGCGAGCTTCCCGCCGAGGGCGGCGTTCGCGGCCTCCCAGGGCTGGAGGTAGGCCGGCGCCCCGGTCAGGAGGAAGCCGCGCTGACCGGTCTCGGCGTCCTCGAGGGAGGTGAGGACGCCGTCGAGCGCCTCGCGCACGTCGTGGGCGCGGGAGACCCAGGCCTCGGCCTCGGCCATCCGCCGGACGTTGACGACGGCGAGGGCACCATTCGCGGCCAGGGCCAGGGCGCCGAGCGTGGCCAGTCCGAGGGCGGCCGGGCGCGCGGAGAACTTCGGAAGCATGCTCGCGATACGGCGGCCGAGGTCCACCTGGCCCCCCTCTCGAGCGAGTCTAGCCGACCCCCTACCCGCTTGGGTAGGTAGGGCTTGGAGCGATCGCCGCCGCTCCGGCCGCCTCGACGCAGCAGGGGGCCGGCGGGGAGTGGACCCCTACCCGCGCGGTCTCCCCGCCCGGGCGAGCCGGAGCGCCGACCAGGCCTCCCGCGGGGCGCCGGCTGCGAGCGCCCGGGCGGCCTCGGCGGTGAGCTGGAGGCGGACCATGGGCTTCCCGGCGGCGATCCGGGCCGCCCGCGGCCAGCCCCGGGAGGCGGCCGCCGCCGCGATCTCCTCGTAGACGCGCAGCTCCTCGTCGAAGCGCGCCAGGCCGCGGGTGAGGCCGGCGGTGGCGCTCTGGCCGTGCCGCCGGTAGGCGTATTCGATCTCGGGGAGGCCGACCAGCCGCTGGCCGGCGAGGAGCAGGCCGGCGGTCAGCTCGAGGTCGAGCGCCATCCGGAGGTCCGCCCGGAACCGGCGCGCCCCCAGGGCGCTCCGCCGGTAGCAGAGGGTCGGGCACATGATGAAGTTCCCGCGCGCGAGCCGGGCCAGCCCCGCCTCCCCCTCGAGCGCGAACGCCCGCGCGGTCGAGGGCGCGAGCCGGTCCTTCACCCACTCGGGGAAGGAGAAGCGGACTCGCCCGGCGCCGTCGATCACCCGCGCCCGGCAGAAGAAGGCGGTCGCGCCCGGGTCGCGCGCCGCCGCGCCCCGCATCAGGCGGGCGTAGCCGGGGAGCAGCTCGTCGTCCTCGTGCAGGAGCGTGACCAGCTCCGTCCGGGCCGCCTCCAGGCAGGCGTTCCAGTTGGCTGCGATCCCCGCCCCGGGGCGGGTCCGCACCACGCGGGCGCGCGGGTCCCCGAGCGCCGCCACCACCGCCGCCCCCTCGCCCGCCTCCGAGTCGTCGCACACCACCAGCGACCAGCCCCCCTCGTCCTGGGCGCGCACGCTCGCGAGCGCGCCCGCCAGGTGGCCCGGGCTCCGGTGGTAGGGAACGGCGAAGGTGAGCGCCTCCGGCACCGGCCCTTCTTGCCAGAGGGACACCCGGACGGTAAAGGGGGACCCCGTGCCCGCCCCCGCCGACATCGTCCCGACCGCCCGGCCCGTGCCCTGGCGGCTCTGGATCCGCGTCCACCTCCTCGAGCGCACCCTCCGGCGGCTGCCGCGCGGGCCCGGGGTCCTGGACCTGGGCTGCGGCTGGGGCTTCTACTTCCGGATCAACCCGGCGGCGATCGGCATCGACGGGGATCCGGCGGCGGTGGGGGCGCTCCGGGCCGAGGGCCGGGACGCCCGCCTCGGCGACCTCCGCGAGCGCCTGCCCTTCGAGGACGGCGCCTTCGGCCACGTCGTGGCCCACGACGTGCTCGAGCACTTCGCCCCCGCCGACCTCGAGCGGATCGCCGGCGAGGTGCACCGGGTCCTCCGCCCGGGCGGCCGCTTCGTGGTCCTGGTGCCGAACCGGGCCGGGTACGACCTCGGCCTGCGCGAGGGGGCCGGGCACGTGACCTTCGTGGGGGCGCCGGAGGTGGAGGCGCTGGCGCGGGGTCGCTTCGCGCTCGAGGCGAGCTACCCGGAGCCGCTCCCGCGCTGGCTCGGCTCCCGCTTCGTCCACAACAAGGAGGTCTTCGTCCTCCGGCGCGAGGGCTAGCCTCGCCGCCTCAGGGCCCGGCCGCGGCCAGGTCGCGGCGGGCCTCCGCGTCCGAGGGGTCGAGCCGGAGGGCGTCCGCGAGCGCCCGGCGGCCCTCCTCGCGCCGGCCGAGCCGGAGCAGCAGCTCGCCGTGCCAGCGGGCGCAGTCGGCGGACTCGGGCGAGAGGCGCCGGGCGGTCTCGAGCGCCCGCACCCCGCCCGCCAGGTCTCCGGTGTCCGCGAGCAGGAAGGCCAGGTGGACGTGGGGGCTCGCCTGGCCGGGGGCGATCGCCATCGCCTCCTCGAGGGCCTCCACGGCCGCCGCCTTCACCCCCAGCCCCTTGTAGGAGAGGCCGAGGTTCACCCAGGCGCGCCAGTACCGCGGGTTCACGGCGAGCGCGACCTTGAGCCGCTCCACCGCCTGGGCGTACTCGCCGCGGGCGTTGTACTCCACCGCCAGGTTGTTGTTCACCACCACCTCGCGCGGCGCCTTGGCCAGCTCCGACTCCCAGAAGGCGAGGTTGGTGCGCCAGTCGAGCGTGCGGGCCACGGTCCGGACGGCGAGGAGCGCGAGCAGCGCGAGCGCCAGTGTGGCGCCGGCGCGGGCCGGGAGCCCTCCCCGCTCCCGCCCGGTCCCCGGCGCGGGCGCCTCGGCGGCCGCGGGGAGGAGCGCACCCAGGGCGGCGCCCGCCGCGAGGCAGAACCCGACCGAGGGCAGGTAGAGGAGCCGCTCGGCGAGGAGGACGCCCACCGGGAGGAGCTGCAGGACGGGGAGGAGCGCGACCAGGGTCCAGAGGAGCCCGATCGCCACCAGCGGCGCCCGGCGCCGCCAGAGCAGCGCCAGGGAGCTCGCCAGCGTCCCGACCCAGGCGACGGTGGCGAGGACGAACTCGACCGTCGGGCCGGAGAGGGTCGGGAGGCGGGCGGCGTAGGCGAAGTCGCCCCCGAGGAAGGTGGGGAGGGCCAGGATCCGCAGGTACTCGCCGAGCACCCGGCTCATGGTCAGGGCGATGCCGAGCGCCGGCGTGCCGGGCGGGAACCAGCGCGCCACCGGCGCCGCGGCGAGGCTCGGGCCCCGGCCGATCAGGTAGGGGATCACCGACAGCGCCAGCGCGAGGGCCACCAGGGCCGCCTGCCGGAGGGCGCGCCGCCCCTCGGGCGTGGCGCGGCCGGGGGGCGCTTCGAGGCCCACCGCCCCGGGGAGCGCCAGGGCCACGAGCCCGAAGAGCGCCGGCGTCACGACCGCCACCTCCTTGGAGAGGACGCCCGCGGAGAGGAGCAGGACCGCCGCCGGGAGCCGCCACCAGGCCTCGCGCCAGCGGAGGACGACGAGCAGGGCCGCCAGGGCCAAGCAGGCGCTGAGCGGCTCGGTGCGGCCGAAGATGGTGGCGATGGCCTCGACGTGCGCGGGATGGAGGGCGAAGAGGAGCGCGGCCAGGAGGGCGACGCGCTCCCCGCGGGCGGGGTTGGCCGCGCGCGCGAGCCGGCGCGCGAGGGCGAGGACCAGGAGGCTCGCCGCGGCGTGGAGCAGGACGTTGACGGCGTGGAAGCCAGGCGGCCAGCGCCCGTGGAGCGCGTGGTTCAGGGCGTAGGAGAGCGTGGTGAGCGGGCGATAGGGGCCGCGGACCGTCTCGTCCCCGGCGTACCCGTAGAGCTCGCGGAAGATCCGCCCCGCGTTCCGGAGCGTCCAGACCAGCGGGTTGTCGAGGGCCGCCCAGCCGTCGTCGAGCACGGGCGGGTCTCCGAGCGTGCCGAGGAACGGGACCACGGCGGCCAGGGCCACCGCCACCCGGGGGCGACGCTCCAGCGCCGCGAGCGCGCGCTGGGGGAGGGTCCGGGCGGACGCAGGCGGGGAGGACACGGGTGGCGCATCTTACCGCACCCGGGCGCGGGCCATTCCCGGCGCGCGGTGCGGCAAGGCGTGCTACCGTTCGATTCGCAGGAGGAATGGGGGGGGAAGGCTTGGATTCGGCTCAGGGCAGAGGTGCCCCCAGGCTCAGGCCCGGCATCGGCTTCGCGCTCCAGGTTTTCGGCGTGTTCGTGCTGTCCGCCATCGCGGCCGCCGCGGTCCTGTACCTGCTCTACTCCATGGGGACGCCGTAGCCGGCGAGCTCGCTCCCGGCGCGCCCGCCGTGCGTCAGCGGACCGAGAGATCGAGGATCACCGGCCGGTGATCCGAGGCCGCCGCCACGTCGGCGCCTCCCGCGATCTCGACGCGCTCCACCTCGCCCACCTCCATCCGGCGCAGCACCAGGTGATCGAGGGACTTCCTCGACCCGCCGCCGGACCACGTCCAGGCCTCCTCCGCGGGAAGCGAGGCCGCGGCCGGATCGAGCCAGACCCCATCGCCCAGGAGCGGCGCGAGCGCCGCGCTCCCCGCCTCGTCGTTGAGATCCCCGCCGGCGATCGCCAGGTCGGCCGCCGCCGCCAGCCCGTCGGCGATCTCGCGCAGCCGGGCGGCCTGGAGCGCGCGCCGGGTGCCGTCGTCGGAGAGGGAGGAGCTGAGGTGGGTCCCCGCCAGGGCCAGCCGCCGCCCGCCGCCGAGGTCGAGGTGCGCCTCCGTGCAGTCGCGCGGCCAGAGGAGCCTCCCTGCGCCGTCCCGCTCGCCGCGGTGGGTCACGTACGCCAGCACCGGCAGGCGCGAGAGCAGCGCCACGTCGATTCCCCGGGGGTCGTTCCCCTCCACCAGGCGCGCCTCCGGGTAGCCGGTCCGCGCCGCCAGCCGAGCGAGCAGGGGCGCGTTCTCCACCTCCTGCAGGAGGACCACGTCGGCGCCGACCCGGTCCAGCACCGCGGCCACCCGGTCGAGCTTCGCCTCGACCTCGGGCGGAGTGAGGACGAGGTCCTCGCTCCCGGGGGGGAGGAGCTGGTCGTGCTCGTCGAACAGGTCGTGGACGTTCCAGGTCGCGACCCGCACCACGGCCGGCGCGCCGCGAGCGAGCTCCTCCCCGGGGAGCGCCGGGGCGCAGGCGGCGGAGAGCGCGGCGAGGAGGGGAAGGACGTGGCGCATGGCCAGGGCCCCTGCAAGCGGGCGACCACCCTCTTCCGCGTTTCGCCGCGAAGCGGCGGCTTCCCCGGCGACCGCGGGCCGGACGGGCGGCCGCGCGGCGGACGGGCACCGGGCGGGCTGCGCTGGCATTCGGCGCGGAGACGCGGGACGCACGGTCGAGGGGCTCCGGGCGCCGCCGCCCGCATCGCCGGGTCGTGCGAGGCCGAGGACCGACCGACGTCCGACGTCGACCCGCCGGCCGCCTCCGGTGCAGGGGCCGGCCATCGCCTCACGGCGCGGGGACCGGTTCCGGCGCCGGACGCCGCTCCCCGAGCTCCCACCGGAGCCGGTCCGGCGCGTGGCCGCGGACCCGGAGGAAGCCGCGGTGGACCCCGTGGAGGTGGTGGGCGGCGCAGGGCGAGACGAGGTTCGAGGGGTCGTCATCCCCGCCCCGGGACCGGTAACGCACCTGGCGCCAAGGCAATGGACAGGGCCGTCACGGGCTGTATGATGCCTCGGGGAGGGAGTTCATGAGACCGTACCTGCTGTTGGCGGCGCTCGCCGTCGCCTGTGGCGAGAGCGCTGTGCACCACCCGCCCGCGCTCGTCGTCCAGCCGAGCCAGCCGTCGGTGCCGGCCGACGGGGTGACGACCGTCGACGTCGTGATCTCCAACGTCCAGGCGGGACCGGTCACGATCATGGCCGAGCTGGGGGTGCTCGCCACCGCCAGCGGGCAGAGCGGCAGCAAGGTCGTCCTGCCGGGCAACGGGACCGTCACGCTCCGCAGCCCGTGCGACGCGAGGGCCGCGGAGGGCTGCTGGGGCCAGTCGATGGTCACGGCCCACGACGGCGCCCTCTCGTACGGCGCGACCCGGGTGAGCCTCTCCTGCCCGGGGACGTCGTGCATGGCGAAGTACGCCGGGACCGGCGTGCCCCCTCCGATCGGCCCGGTGAGCGGCGGAAGCGGATCGAACGGCGGCGGCGGGGGCAAGGGCCCGTGCACGGGCGCGCTCGACTCCATCTGCACCACCTCCTCCTCCGGCTGGGAGCTGCACGTCGCG
>DATKAL010000196.1:0-22917 GCA_035498135.1 Anaeromyxobacter sp. | reverse complement strand
GCTCGCCAGCGCCCCCGCCCGGGCGAGGTTCACGCCGTAGCCGGTCATCGCCTTGCCGCGGGCGCTGGCCGCGCCCGGGTGGGCAGCGGCGAGGCGGGCCGCGTAGGCGCGGAGCGAGGCGACGTAGGCGCTGCGGGCGCTCCCCACCCCGTCACGGGCGTCGGGTTTGAGGAGCTCCCAGGGAGGGTTGGTGAGGACGAGGTCGTGCGCCCCCGCCGCCGCCCCGGCTCGCTCGAAGGTGTCGCCGCGCCAGGCCTCCACCCGGCAGCCGCGGAGCCCGAGGGCCGCGAGGAGGGCGCGGGTGCGGCGCGCGGCCGCCTCGACCGCCGGGCCGTCGTGGTCCCAGAGGACGATCCGCCGGAGCCGGGCGAGGATCGGCGGGACGCGCGCGGCCGCCTCCTCGAGGAACGCGTGGACGAGGCGGCCGTCGCCGCAGAACGGGTCGGAGAGCGTCCGGGGCCGGGCGCCGGCGTTGAGGGCGGCGGCCGCCAGCCGGCGGGCGAGGCCGCCCGGCGTGTAGAACCGGCCGGTGAGGCGCCGGGCGAGGTCCTCCCGCTGGCTCGCCCGGGCCGCGATCTCGACGTGGCGCATCCCCGCCGCTCATACCACGGAGCGAGGGGGCCGGCGCCGGCCCGCGGGGCGGAGGGAGGCGCGCGGGCGCGGCCTCGCCCCTGGCCTAGCGGTCGGGCGGCCGCACACCCAGGGCGCGATCGGCGGCGAGGACCCGGGCCCGGAGCCCCGCCAGGCGCCGGAGCGCCCGCGCCACCTCGAGGTGCCGGGCGCGGCTCGCGGCGGCCGCCGGGCGTTGACCGGTGAGCAGGTGGGGCGCGGCCGCGTGCCATTCGGCGTGGAGGGCGTCGATCTGCCGGAGCAGCTCCCTCACGTCCCGGCTCAGGGTGGCGCGGGGTCCGGGGGCGAGCTGGTCCGCCGCCTCGCGGAGCGGCTGGATCCGGGCCTCGAGCTCGGCGCGCAGCGCCGGGCCCGCGCTCCGCCGGGAGCGAGGAGGCCGGGAGCCCGGGGCACCCTTTCGAGTGGCGGAGGCCACGGCTCATTGGAGCCCGGCCCGACGGGAAGGGTGAAGGGCAGACCGTCGAACACCGCGTTCGGCCTATTGTACAATCGATTCCGGTGATCGACCTCAACCAGATGGCGGTCTTCGCCCGCGTGGTCCAGGAGGAGAGCTTCACCGCCGCGGCGCGCGCCCTCGGCCTCCCCAAGTCGACGGTCAGCGAGCGCGTGGCGCGGCTCGAGGCCCGGCTCGGGGCGACGCTCCTGCTGCGGACCACTCGGTCGGTCCGCTGCACGGAGGCCGGCCGCGCCTACCACGCCCGGTGCCTCAGGCTCCTCGCGGCGGCGAACGCTGCCGACGCGGCGGTGATGGAGCGCAACGCCTCGGTCCGCGGACGGATCCGGCTCGCCGTCCCCCACCTCTTCGGCTACGCCTTCCTTCCTCCGGCCCTCTCCTCGTTCCTCCGGGCCCACCCCGAGACCGAGCTCGACGTGATCCTGCGCGACGGCCCGGTCGACCTGGCGGGAGAGGGCTTCGACGTCGGCGTCCAGGTCGGGAAGCTCCCCGGGGGCGTCGTGGCCCGCCGCCTGGGGACGGCCTCTCACGTGCTCTGCGCCAGCCCGGCGTTCCTGCGCGAGCGCGGCGTCCCCCGGGGCCCGCGCGACCTCACGCGCTTCGACTGCATCCTCTACCAGGGGCTGCCGGTGGTCCCCTCCGCCTGGCCCCTCGGCCGCGGCGGCGTGGTCACCCGGGTCCGGGTCCGGGGGCGCCTCCGGGTGGGCTCGGTCCTGCTCGCCCGGGAAGGAGCGCTCGCTGGGCTGGGAATCGCCTCCCTCCCCGGCTTCCTCTGCGCGGAGGACCTGCGGGAGGGCCGGCTGGTCCGGGTCCTGGAGGACTGCCGGACGCTGCAGATCCCGATCAGCCTGGTCTTCCCGAGCCGGCGCCACGTGGCCGGCCGCGTGCGCGCCCTGGTGGAGGCGCTGGTGGCCACCTTCCGGTCGGTCGCCCCCTGGTCGGTCGAGGGCGGCTGACGGAGGCTTGGCTTCGGGCTCAGACGCGGAGCCTCGTCAGCACCTCGTCCCAGAACACGAGCTGCTCCAGGATCCCGTCCAGGAGGAAGCTCTCGATCCGGTCCCGCGCCCACTCGGCCGCCGCCACGAAGGCGAACGAGACCCGCACCAGCCCGCCCTGACCGCGCACGTCGGCGGCCTCGACCGGCACGTTGAGCGGCTCGTTCCCGAGGAGGAGGGTGGCCTCCACCGGCGCGCCCTTGGGCGGCGCGGCCTCGAGCAGGCAGGCGAAGCCGCCCGCTCCGAGGTCCACCGTCATGGTGCGGCAAGTCCAGTCGGGGGCCTCGAGCAGGACCTGGGCGGCGCGCTGGACGCGGAGGGAGCGGCGGAACCGCTCGGAGCCCGCCAGGCGCGCGTTCTGCTCGGAGAGCGCGACCTTGGTGAGGGCATCCCGGGCGGCGCGGTACCAGTCCCGGTCCTCCTCCCTGAGCAGCTCGCCCGACCGCTGGCGCACGTGGAGCAGCTCCAGCCTGGAGATCCACTCGCTCCGGTCCATGCCGTCACCTCCGTGTCCGGGGACGCTTTCGGTCGATCGAGGTGGATCATACTTCCGGCCGCGATGCCGGGGGCTGGCGCATCGCTGACCCCCCTCGTGGACCGCGGCGGGTCCACCGCCCGGCCCATGGACTGGCCGCCGGAGGCAAGGGCACAGTTCTTCGAGGGGGAACCGTCGACCGTGAGTCGCTGAATCCTACCAGCTGCCGTGGACGTGCGGCCGGATGAGCTCATCGTAGACCGCCCGGACCGCGGCCATGGCGTCCGGCCCGAGCGGCGGTAAGCCGGCCGCGGCCGCGTTCTCCCGGGCCTGCAGCGGCGTCTTCGCCCCGGGGATGGCGCAGCTCACCGCGTCGAACATGAGGATCCAGCGCAGCGCGAGCTGGGCAAGGGCGGCACCGGCCGGCACGAGCGGTCGCAGCCGCTCGACCGCCTGGAGTCCCACGGCGTACGGGACGCCCGAGAAGGTCTCGCCCTTGTCGAAGGCCTGCCCCTCGCGGTTGAAGCCCCGGTGGTCGTCGGCCGCGAAGGTCGAGTCTGCGCGCAGCTTGCCGGTCAGGAGCCCGCTCGCCAGCGGGACCCGAGCCAGTACGCCGACCCGGCGTGCCTTGGCCTCGGCGAAGAAGGCCTCGGCCGGCTTCATGCGGAACATGTTGAAGATGATCTGGACCGTCTCGACGTTCGGGTGGCGAAGCGCGCGCCGCGCCTCCTCCACCGTCTCGACGCTCACGCCGTAGTGGCGGATCTTGCCGGCCCGGACGAGGTCGTCGAGGATCCCGAAGACCTCCGGGCGGTCGTACACGGCGGGGTGCGGGCAGTGGAGCTGCAGGAGGTCCAGCGCCTCCATCTCCAGATTGCGCAGGCTCCGCTCGATCCAGGCCGTCAGGTTCTCCCGGGTGTAGCCTTCGGGGGTCTGCCTGGGCAGGCGGCGCCCCGCCTTGGTGGCCACGAAGATCCGGTCCCGGGGGCGCTCCCGGCGCACCCGGGCGACGAGCCTCTCGCTCCGGCCGTCGCCGTAGACGTCGGCGGTGTCGATGAGGTTCATGCCCGCGTCCAGCGCGGCCCGGAGCGCCTGCAGCGACACCTCGTCGTCCACGGTGCCCCAGGCCCCGCCGATGGCCCACGCCCCGAAGCTGATCGCCGAGACCCGCATCTCCGTGCTGCCGAGGCTCCTGAGCTCCATGACCGCTACTGTAGTCCCCCGGGCGAGCGTCCGCCGCGACCTCGCCGACGCTCTCGCGCGGCGCACGGAGCCCGCGGAAGGGGCCCACACTCCGGGTGGTCGATGCCCTCGCCCGGACGGCAGGAGGCGCTTAGTACTGAGCATCCGATGCGCAGGACGCCTGAGGAAGCAGCCCCGGTCGTGACCAAGCCAGCGCCGGAGAACTCGTCCCGCTCGACGGGCGCGCGCTCCTACGAGGTGGGCGGCGTCCTGGTGCAGCAGGCGCTGCGGGCGCTCGCGCAGCGCAAGGGGCGCGCGGCGCTGACCGCGTTCAGCATCGCGATCGGCGTTGCAGCGGTCGTGTGGGTGGTGGCGATCGGGAAGGCGGGACAGCGGCGGGCCGAGGCGCAGCTCGCGGCGCTCGGCAACGGCCTGGTGTGGATCGCGGCGGGCTCGCGCAACCTCGGCGGAGTGCACACCGGCAGCCACGCCGCCGCAACCCTCACCGCGGAGGACGCAGCGGCGATCGTCGCGGAGGTGCCGCGCATTCAGAGCGTCGCGCTGCAGAGCGACACGTCGGTCACGGTCGTGTCGCCGAACGGCAACTGGGCCACCCGCGCTCGCGGGATCTCGGTCTCGTTCCTGGACACCTGGTGGTGGACGATCGCCGAGGGCGCGGCGTTCACCGATCGCGACGTCGACGATGCGGAGCCGGTGGTGCTGCTCGGGCGCACCGTGCGCGAGCGGCTCTTCGGCGACGGCGAGGCCGTGGGGCAGGACGTGCGGATCGGGAGCTTCGTCTACCACGTCGTCGGTGTGCTCGGGGTCAAGGGGCAGAGCCCGTGGGGGCGGGACCAGGACGACGTGGTCCTCCTTCCTTACACCTCGGCGCAGCGCCGGATCCGCGGGAAGGGCTTCCCCTTCGTCGACGACATCATGTGCCGGGCGGTCTCGCCAGCGGCGGTCGGGCCGGCGGCGGCCCGGATCGCGGAGCTGCTCCGCGAGCGGCACCGCATCGCTCCGGGCGACGACGACGATTTCGACATCCGCCACCTCGAGGAGGCAGCCAACGCCGATCTCGAGGTGGGCCGCACGTTCGCCACCCTGCTCATCAGTGTCGCCTGCGTCTCGCTCGTCGTGGGCGGGATCGGCATCATGAACATGATGCTCGCTTCGGTGGTCGAGCGGACCCGCGAGATCGGCCTTCGCATGGCCCTCGGCGCGACGAAGCGGGCCGTGCGGGCGCAGTTTCTCGTCGAGAGCGTGATCCTGTGCCTCTGCGGCGGTATGGCCGGCGTCGCCGCGAGCGCAGCAGGCCCGCTGGCGATGGAACGCATCCTGGGCTGGGACGTCGCCATCCCGGTCGACGCGGTGCTCCTCGCGCTGGGGTTCTCGGCGGCCGTTGGCGTCTTCTTCGGCTTCTACCCGGCATGGAAGGCCGCGCGCCTCGACCCCATCACCGCCCTGCGGCAGGATTGAGCGCGGTCGCCGACGCCGAGCAGGCGGGCTCCGCTGCGCCCAGGGGTGGCTGCAGCGGTACGTGATCGAGGCGACCGCCCTTGGCCCCGTCGAGCTGCACGCCCGCTGGGGGGCGGACGAGACGGAGGCGAGGACGTTCGTCGCTGGCCTGAATGACGCTGAGGCCCAGGGGACCTTGCAGTCCGCTGGGCCTTCGATGTCCGAGCTAGGAAGAGTGCCTGGGGGCGGAATCGAACCACCGACACGGGGATTTTCAGTCCCCTGCTCTACCGACTGAGCTACCCAGGCATTCGCGACCCCCGAGCGCCGGGCGGGCCGCGCGGGGTAGCCGTTTTACGATCGAACGGCGCCGGAACGCAAACCGAAAAGCGGGCGCGACGGGAGCGGACGGGGGAGCTGGAAGGGCGGTACGAACGACGAGGCGCTCGCTACCGGGCGGCAGCCGCGGCGCGAGCGCCCGCGCCGGCGACCGCCGCGGTGGAGGCGGCCGCGAGCCGCGCCTGGTGGAGCGACGACCGCTGGGCCGGCTTCCGCGCCTCCTCCTCCATGAGGCGGGCCATGTCGACCGCGTGCCCTTCCTGCGAGGCGCAGGCGAGCGCGGTGACGTGCTCGTGCTTCGCCCGCATCTCCTGCCAGAAGCGGACGCGCGCCTCGTCGGCCACGAACCGGTCCTCGAGCTGGTCGAGGCTCACGGCGAGGTTGCGGCGCTCGGCGGCGAGCCGCGCCCGCCGGATCTCGGCGTCGCGCGGCGCGCAGCCGACGAGCAGCACGATCGCGATGACGAGCGACAGCCTCACGCCCCCTCCGTTCGCGAGAACCCCCCGGCGCCATCCACGGTGCGCAGGAACTCGCCGCGATGCATCCTCCCTCCGGAGGCTTGCACCCAGAGTGGTGCCTTCGCGCAAGCGCCGTGCGGCTCAGGGCTTTTCGCGCGTGCGGCGAAGCGCGCGCCCATTTGCCCCTTGGGCTCGGGACTCGCTCCGGGGGCTTCGCGCGGCGCGGCGGCGCTTCGTCAGACCTTCGGGATCGCCTTCAGCACCGCGCGCCCGTCCTTCACCTCGACCTTGAAGTCGACCGACTTGGCCTTGTACCGCGTCATGAGCTCGGGGACCTGTTTCGCGACGCTCTTCGCCACCGCGTCGTAGGTGAGCTTGGACACGTCCTCGTTGCAGCGGCGCTTGGCCTCGATGTACGCGTCGTAGAGCGCGCGCATCCGGACCTCTCCCACCCCGCCCGCGGCCGGCGCGGCAGCCGGACCGGGCGGACGAGGCGAAGCAGCGGGACGCGCCGCGGCGCCCGGTGCCTTCCCGGTCGCGCTCGCTGCCCCGGCAGCGGCGGCAGACGGCGCCGCCTCCTCCTTCTTCTCCTTCTCCTCGGGGCGCGCCCGGAGCCGCGCCTTGAAGAGGTCCCGATGGTAGGTCCCCTCCTCCCTCTCGCGCGCGCTCCGGAGCCAGAGCCGCTCGTACGAGAGGTAGCGCGCGTGGAGGGACTGGATCTTGAACTTGAGGCCGGTGTTCCGGGTGAAGGCGGACTTGAGCCGCATCACCTTCCGCTTCACCTCGTCGCGCCAGCGGTTCGGCTCGCGCCGCTCGACGCCGAGGAAGTACTGATCGTAGCGGGCCTTGAGGGCCTCGACCTCCTCCTCGAGCGCCTGGGCCTGCTCGACGAGCTCGTCCTTCTCCCGGATCGCGTCCGGGGCGCCGGGAGCGGGCGGCGCTCCGGGGCGCGCGGGCGGCTTTTGCGGAGGGGGCACGTCGGCGAGTGTAGCGGCGGCGCGCGCCGCGGATCAACGTCGGCGCGGCGCCTAGGCCGCCTCGGCCACCGCCGGCGCCGGGTGCGGCCGCGGGGCGCGCGCCCAGACCGCCAGCCCGGCGGCGAAGATCGCGAGCGAGGTCCACTGACCCACCCCGAGCCCGAGCACCATCCCGCGCTCCACGTCGCCGCGGAAGAGCTCCACCACCGTGCGCAGCACGGCGTAGAGCATGAGCCAGGTGGCGAGCACCTGCCCGTGGAAGCGCTTGCCCGGCCGGACCACCAGGACGAGGAGGAGGAACAGCCCGAGCTCCCCGAAGGACTCGTAGAGCTGGGTGGGGTGGAGCGGAAGGGTGGTGAGGTGGTCCGCCGCCAGGTACCGGGAGGGATCGACCCTCGTGGCGAACGTCTGGTAGGCGAGCGACTCCGGAGGGAACTTCGCCAGCCAGGGCAGGTGCACGTGGGCGACATCGCCCCAGCAGCACCCGGCCCCGAAGCAGCCCAGGCGGCCGAAGAAGTGCCCGATGGCCACCGAGGGGATGAGGGTGTCGGCGTAGGCGAGGAAGGGCATCCCGTGCCGGCGCAGGTACCACCAGGCGGTGAGGACCGACCCGATGAAGCCCCCGTAGAACACCAGCCCGCCCTCCCAGAAGGCCAGGACGCGGGGGATCCGGCCGAAGGGCGTGTCCACGAGGAAGCGCCCCGGCCCGAAGTAGTCGCCGAAGTTCACCAGGATGAAGTAGACGCGGCTCCCCACCAGGGCGGCGAGGAGGATCCAGAAGGCGAGGTCGGCGATCCGCTCCGGGTCCTGGCCCCGCCGCCGCGCCTCCCGCTGCGCCAGCCAGATCCCGACCAGGAAGCCGGTGGCGATGAGGAGCCCGTAGGTGTGGAGGGGGAGGCGGAGCGTGCCGTCGAGCAGGCCGGCCTGCCAGAGCCCGGCCGCCACCGCCGCCAGGCCACCGAGCACCCAGGCGTCGTCCCAGAGCGCCGTCCCGAGGCCGATGGGGTGTCCCTCGCGGCGGCAGCGGCGCCGGTGGGCGAGGGCCCGGCCGAGCGCCAGGGCGAGGACGACCAGCACCACCAGCGGCTTGCCCAGGCCGGCGGGGACGACGAGCTGGAAGAGGACGGGGAGCATGGAACCTCGTCGGGCGACGACCCGGGCTAGACGCGCGAGGCCGCCTCACCCTCTCCGGCGCTCTCCGCGGCGTTGTTCGGGCCGGGGTGGAGGATGAGGAGGGCGACGCCCACCACGATGAGCGAGTCGGCCAGGTTGAAGGTCGGCCAGCGGAGGTCGGGCCGGTTCCACCAGTACCACTCGACGAAGTCGATCACGTACCGGCGCGCCAGCCGGTCGAGGAAGTTCCCCACCGCCCCGGCGAGGACCATGGCGAGGGCCAGCTGCAGGTAGCGCTGCTCCACCCGGAGCTTCCGGTAGTAATGGAGGATGAAGGCCACCGCGCCGATCGAGACCAGGGTGAAGAAGAGGTTCCGGAACTCGGGGGAGAAGCCGCGGAAGAGCCCCCAGGCGGCGCCCGGGTTCTCCACGTAGTTCATCCGCCAGACCGGCTGCCAGACGTAGAAGGGCTCGGTGGCGAGCGGCTCGAGGTGCTTGTAGGCGTAGAAGCCGCGCACCTTCTCGGAGAGGGAGAGCGACCGCCCCCGCTCGAACGCCACCGTGAGCCGCTCGACCGCCAGGAACTTGGTCCACTGGTCGGCCACCACCAGGCCGAGGAAGAGGACCGCGAGCAGGGTCCACTTCGAGAGCGGCCGCCTCACGAGAGCGCCCCCGCGCACTTGGCGCAGAGGGTGGGGTGCTGGGGATTCGCTCCCACGTCCTCGGTGTAGGTCCAGCAGCGCTCGCACTTCACCCCGGGCGCCCGCGCCACCTCCACCGAGAGCGGACCGGGCTCGAGGACCACCTTCGAGACGATGAAGAGCGCGGGCAGCTCGGCCCGCGCCTCCTCGAGGAGCCGGGCGGTCTCGCCCTCGGCCCGCACGGTCACCATCGCCTCCAGGCCCGCGCCGATGAGCTTCGCGCGCCGCGCCTCTTCGAGCTTCCCCTGCACCACCGCCCGGACCTCGAAGAGCCGCCCGTAGCGGGCCTCGAGCGCCTCGGCGTCGGCCGGCGGCTCCCGGCGAGGAAGACCGGCGAGGAAGACCGAGTCCACCGGCCGCCCGGGGAGGTGGCCCCAGGCCTCGCTGGCGGTGAAGGAGAGGACCGGGGCGAGGAGCCGGATCACGTCCTGGGCGATGACGTGGAGGGTGGTCTGGGCGGAGCGCCGCGGCCGCCCGTCCTTCCTCCAGGTGTAGAGCCGGTCCTTGATGATGTCGAGGTAGAGGGCGGAGAGCTCCACCGCGCAGAGCTGGATGGTGGCGTGGTAGGCGAGGTGGAACTCGTACTCCTCGTACGCCCGGCGCACCTTCTCGTCCCAGGCGGCCAGCCGGGCCAGCGCCCACCGGTCGATGGGCTCGAGCTCCGCGAGCGGGACCTGGTCCCGGGCCGGGTCGAAGCCGTCGAGGGCGCCGAGGAGGAAGCGGATGGTGTTCCGGATCTTCCGGTAGCCCTCCGCCAGGCCGTTCATGATCTCGTCCGAGATCCGGACGTCGTCCCGGTAGTCGGCGGCCGAGACCCAGAGCCGCAGGATGTCGGCCCCGTACTTCTTGATCACCTCCTCGGGGGCGACCGTGTTCCCGAGGCTCTTCGACATCGCCTTGCCCTGGCCGTCGAGGACGAAGCCGTGGGTGAGGACCGCCTTGTAGGGGGCGGCGTCGCGGATCGCCACCCCGGTGAGGAGGGCGGAGTGGAACCAGCCGCGGTGCTGGTCGGAGCCCTCGAGGTAGAGGTCCGCCGGGAAGCCCCGGCCCTCCCGCTCCAGGACCGCCGCCCAGGAGACGCCCGAGTCCCACCAGACGTCGAGGATGTCCTGCTCCCGCCGGAACTCGGTCTTCCCGCACTTCGGGCAGGCCTGCCCCTTGGTGAAGTCGGCCGGGGCGTGGCGGTACCAGGCCTCGATCCCCTCCGCCTCGAAGGCCCGCGCCACCTCCTCCATCACCGCCGGGGAGACGAGCGGCTCCTCGCACCCCTCGCAGTAGAAGACCGGGATGGGCACGCCCCAGGTCCGCTGGCGGGAGAGGCACCAGTCGGGCCGGTTCTCGATCATGTTGTAGATCCGGTCCCGCCCCCAGCTCGGGATCCAGCGCACCTTGTCGATCTCCGACAGGGTGGTCTTGCGGAGCCCGTGGTGATCGAGGGAGAGGAACCACTGGTCGGTGGCCCGGAAGACCACCGGCTGGTGGCAGCGCCAGCAGTGCGGGTAGCTGTGGCGCAGGGTGGCCGAGGGGTCGGAGAGCAGGTGCCCGGAGGCCTGGAGGTCGCGGATGATCTCGGCGTTGGCCTCGAGGATCTTCCTCCCCGCGTACGGGCCGGCCTCGGCGGTGAACCGGCCCGCCCCGTCGACCGGGTTCAGGATCTCGAGGCCGTAGCGCAGGCCGACCTCGTAGTCCTCCTGGCCGTGGCCCGGGGCGGTGTGGACGAGCCCGGTGCCCGCCTCGAGGGTCACGTGCTCCCCGAGGATCACCGGGGACTCCCGGCCCATGAAGGGGTGGCGGTAGCGGAGCCCCTCGAGCGCCTTGCCCTCGAGGTAGCCGAGGATCTTCCGGGGATCCTTGAGGTGCGCCGCGAGCACCGTCCCGCCGCCGCCGGTGGCCGCCTCGTGGGCCTGGGGCGAGTGGGCGGTGGGGACGTCGGTGACCGCCAGCTCCCCGGGCGCCACCTCGGAGAGGAAGCGGACCAGGAGGTCCTTCGCCACCACCAGCGCCGCGCCGCCGAGCTCGTAGACGACGTAGGTGAGGTCGGGGTGGACCGCCACCGCGAGGTTGGCGGGGAGGGTCCAGGGGGTGGTCGTCCAGACGGCGAGCCGCGCCTTGCGCGAGGCGAGCGCCGGGTCGGGGAGCGGGGAGACCAGGTCGAAGGCCACGTGGATCGAGGGCGAGGTGTGCTCCTCGTATTCGACCTCGGCCTCCGCGAGCGCGGTCCGGTCGGTGATGCACCAGTAGACCGGCTTCTTCCCGCGGAAGAGGAACCCCTTCTCGGCGGCGCGGGCCAGGGCGCGGACGGTCTCCGCCTCGTACCCCCGGGACATGGTGAGGTAGGGGGTCTCCCAGCGGCCGAAGACCCCGAGCCGCTTGAAGGCCTCGCGCTGGCGTTCGATCCACTTCTGCGCGTACTTCCGGCAGGCCTCGATCACCGCCGGCCGGTCCATGTCCTTCTTCTTCGGGCCGAGCTCCTTGTCGACCTTGAGCTCGATGGGGAGGCCGTGGCAGTCCCAGCCGGGGATGAAGTCGGCCACCTCGCCGGCGAGGTTCCGGTACTTCACCACGATGTCCTTCAGGATCTTGTTCAGCGCGTGGCCGATGTGGATGTCGCCGTTGGCGTACGGCGGGCCGTCGTGGAAGACGAAGCGGCGGGCGCCCGGCCGCCCGGCGTTCTGGGCCACGAGGCGCTGGTAGATCGCCTCCTCCTCCCACTGGCGGAGGATCTCCGGCTCCCGCTGCGGGAGGTTCGCCTTCATGGGGAAGGCGGTCTTCGGGAGGTTGACGGTCTCTTTGTAGTCCACGGGTGCGTAGCCCTCGGAAAGTCAAGGGTTCTAGCAGCGGAGGGGGGCGGGATCAACGAAGGCGTGCAGGCGGGGCGCCGCGTTGCGGGCTCCCCCGGGGGCCGCTAACCTGGCCGCGCCCATGGCCACGGTCAGGAAGAGCTCCGCGCGACCGAGGCGCGCCCCGGCCCGGGAGCGGCCGGCCGCCGAGCCACGCCCCGCGTCTTCCGGCGGGCTCGGGATCGCGATCCTCTCCCGGAACCCCCGGCTCTACTCCACCCGGCGCCTCACCGAGGCCGCCGCCGCCCTCGGGCACAGGCCCCGGGTCCTCGACACGCTCCGCTGCCAGATGGTGCTCGGCCGGGACCGGCCCCGGATCTTCTACCTCGGCGAGGAGCTGGCGCCTGCGGACCTCCACGTCGCCATCCCGCGCATCGGCGCCTCGATCACCGGCTACGGCCTCTCCGTGGTGAACCAGCTCGACCTCATGGGCGTGACGGTGCTGAACGACGCCATCCCCATCGCCCGCTCCCGGGACAAGCTCCGCGCCCTGCAGCTCCTCTCCCGCTTCGGGATCGACATCCCGCGCACCGTCATGTGCCGCTACCGCGACGAGGTGGCGGACGCGGTCCAGATGGTGGGCGGCCTCCCCTGCATCATCAAGCTCATCCAGGGGACGCAGGGCGTGGGGGTGATGATCGCCAACACCGAGGCGGAGGTGGCGGGGCTCCTCGACACCCTCTGGACGCTGGGCCAGGAGATCCTCCTCCAGGAGCTCGTGGCCGAGTCGCGCGGCAAGGACGTCCGCGCCCTGGTGGTGGGGGACCGGGTGGTGGCGGCCATGCGCCGGACCGCCCGGGCGGGCGAGTTCCGCTCCAACATCCACCGGGGCGGGGTGGCCGAGGCGGTCGAGCTCGGGCGCGAGTTCGCCGAGGCGGCGGTGAAGGCCGCCCGGGTGATCGGGCTCGAGGTGGCGGGCGTGGACATGCTCGAGGCCCGCACCGGGCCGAAGATCATGGAGGTGAACAGCTCCCCCGGCTTCGAGGGGATCGAGCAGGCCACCGGCCTCGACGTCGCCACGCCCTACGTCCAGCACGCCATCGACTACGCCCACGCCCGCCACTCCGGCTACGCCGAGGGCCGCCTCGCCTGAGGGGCGCACAGGGCCGCCGGACGCCGCCGCGCAGCCCTCTCCTCCCCCTTGCCCTCGCTCGGCGGCCAGGGCTAGCGTCCCGCCATGAGCCCGGCCCTCACCCTCGCGATGCTCGTCGTCGCGGGTGCCTTCTTCGCCTTCACCATGGTGCGGCGGCTCGCGCCGCTCCTCGCGCTCCGGCGGGAGGACCGGACCGATCGCCCCCGAGAGCGCCTCGCCCTCCTCCTCCGCTTCGGGCTCGGCCAGGCGCGGCTCGTCGATCCCGAGGAGCGCCTCCCCGGGATCCTCCACGTCCTCCTCTTCGGGGCGTTCCTCGTCCTCGCCCTCCGGACCGTCACCCTCTTCGGCGTCGGGCTCTCGGAGGGCTTCCACCTGCCCTTCCTCGCCCCGGATTCGTCGCTCGGCCAGGCGTACGGCTTCGTGAAGGACCTGGTGGTGCTCGGCGCCCTGGTGGGCGTGGCGGGCTTCCTCTGGCGCCGGCTCGTGACCCGGCCGGAGCGCGTCACCCGCTCGGGCGAGGGCGTCGTGATCCTGCTCCTCATCGCCGGTCTGATGCTCAGCGAGGTCGCCTTCGACGGGGCCTGGCGGCTCGGGCACGGGGAGCCGTGGTCGTGGACCGCGCCGCTCGGCTCGCTGGCGGCGGGCGCGCTCCGGTCGCTCGGGGTGGGGGAGCTCGCCCTCTGGTGGCTGGCGCTCGCCGCGCTCGAGCTCCACCTCGCCATCATCCTGGTCTTCGGGAACCTCCTCCCCTACGGCAAGCACTTCCACGTCATCACGAGCCTCCCGAACGTCTTCTTCGCCCGCCTCCCGCCCACGGCCGCGCTCGCCAAGCTCGACCTCGAGGCCGAGGACGCGCGCTTCGGGACCGCCACGGTGAAGGACCTCTCCTGGAAGGAGGGCTGGGACGTCTACAGCTGCACCGAGTGCGGCCGCTGCCAGACCCACTGCCCCACCTACGTGACCGGGAAGCCGCTCTCGCACAAGGAGGTGAACCGGGCCCTCCGCCGCCACCTCGGCGAGCAGGCGACCGCGCTCACCGCCCTCGCCCGGGCCAGGGAGCCGGCCGCCCGCGAGGCCGCCGCCGCGGCGCTCCCACCCCTCTCCACGGTGATCCCCCCGGAGACCTTCTGGGCCTGCACCACCTGCGGCTGGTGCGAGACCGCCTGCCCGGTCCTCATCGAGAACGTCCCCCGGCTCATCGACCTCCGGCGCCAGAAGGTGCTCGTCGACTCCGAGTTCCCCGAGGAGGCGCAGCGGGTCTTCAAGGGGATCGAGACCCAGGGGAACCCGTGGGGGATCGGCTCCAACCGCCGGACGGAATGGTGCTCCGACCTGGAGCTGCCCCGGGCCCAGGACGGCGCGCCCTTCGAGTGGCTCTTCTTCGTCGGCTGCGCCGGCGCCTTCGACGACCGCCAGAAGAGGGTCTCGCGCGCCATCGTCCGGGTCCTCCGGGAGGCGAAGGTCTCCTTCGCCATCCTGGGGGACGAGGAGACCTGCACCGGCGACGCCGCCCGGCGGCTCGGGAACGAGTACCTCTTCCAGGCCCAGGCGCAGGCGCTGGTCGAGACCCTGAACGGCCACGGGGTGAAGAAGATCCTGGTCCAGTGCCCGCACTGCCTGAACACGCTCCGGAACGAGCTCCCCGCCTTCGGCGGCCGCTACGAGGTGGTCCATCACGCCGAGCTCTTCGCCCGGCTCGCCGCCGAGGGGCGGGTCCGCCCCGGTGCGGCGAGCGGGCTCGGCGAGGTCACCTTCCACGACCCCTGCTACCTGGCGCGCTGGAACGGCATCGCCGAGGAACCGCGCGCCGCCCTGGCCGCGGCGGGGGTCCAGGCGAAGGAGATGCCGCGGAGCGGCCGGCAGGGCTTCTGCTGCGGCGCGGGGGGCGGGCGGTTCTGGCTCGAGGAGAAGCTCGGCACCCGGGTGAACCAGGGCCGCGTGGACGAGGCCGCCGCGACGCTGGGGGCGCAGGGAGGGGTGCTCGCCACCGCCTGCCCCTTCTGCCTCACGATGATGAAGGACGGCGTGAACGAGACCGGCCGGGAGGCGTCGATCCGGGTGATGGATCTCGCCGAGATCGTGGCGCTCGGCCTTCCCCCCGAGCGGGACGGCGCGGAGGGGAAGCCCTCCTAGCGGGTCGCCGGCGGGTTCACGCTTCTTCACGAAGGCGAAGCGCTCCGCCAAGCCGGCGGGGCTACCTCTGGCGGCGAGCGAGCATCCCGCTCGCGAGAAGGAGCCTTCGATGTCCCCCTTCCTCACCGGCGCCCTGGGCGCCCTCGCCGTCCTCGTCGTCCTTCGCCTGGTTCGCCGCGCGCTCTGGCGGCGCCACCGCCGCGGCTGGCGCGGGGGCCCCGCCTGGCTCCGCCGGCGCCTCTTCGAGCGGCTCGGCGCCCGGCCGGAGCAGGAGCAGGTGATCAACGCGGAGGCGGACGCCCTGGCCGCCGAGCTCTCCGCGCTCCGGTCGGACGCCCACGCGCTCCGCGCCGAGATGGCCGAGCTCCTCGGGGCCCCGGCCCTCGACCGGGCCGCGGTGGCGAAGGCCCTCGAGCCGCGCCTCGCCCGCCTGAACGCGGTCCGGGACCGGCTGGCGGATGGGCTGGCGCGGGTCCACGCCTCCCTCGACCCCGAGCAGCGGACGCGCCTCGCCGCCCTGGTCCGGGCCGCCGGGCCGCGCGTTCACCGCTGCTAGCGCGACGCCTCAGCGGCGGGCGGGCGCAGCCGGGAAGGCCGCGGCGCAGGCGTCGAGCCGGCGCCGGACCTCCTCCTCGAGGGCGTCGAGGTCGTTCCCGGAGCGCGGGTCGGCCCCCACGCAGGTGAGGATCTGGTCGTGGGGCGAGGGGGGCCGGTCGAGCGCGCCGTAGTCGATCCGCCTGGGCACCGGCTCCCCGTCGCGCCCCGGGCGGAAGGCGCCGAAGAGCCCGTCCGAGCCGGGCGCGAGCTCCTCCTTGAGCGCGAGGAGCCGCCGCAGGGCGGCGCGGAACGGGGCATGGGCGAGGTGGCGGAGCAGGACCCGCGCCCCGGTCCGGGTCGCCACCCCCTCCAGGACGGCCCGGAGGAAGGGCACGTCGGTCACCACCAGCCCGTAGAGGTGGAAGTCGGCGCCCGCCGCCTCCGCCGCCAGGGCCGCCTCCTCCTCCCCGAGCCAGGCGTGGCTCGGGCAGAGGAAGGCCTCGCAGGTGGCGACGTCGTAGACCCCGCAGTCGCGGAGATCCTGCCCGCCGGTGACCGCGGGGTGCCCGAGGCAGCCCACCCTCGACTCGGCGGCGTCGAGGAAGCCGAGCAGGGAGCAGACCCGCACCGAGGGGAAGAGGGGCGGCGGCGCCTCCGCGGCGAGGGCGGCGGCGGCCTCCCGGAAGCCGTCGGGCGTCCGCGGCGCCGCGGCGAGGGAGCGGGTCCTCCGCCGGAGCTCGGCCCGGAGCGCCGGGCGCGACAGGTCCCGCCGGTTGTAGAGGCCGCAGCACGCGCCGCAGCTCGCCGCGCCCTGCTGGCAGAGGCTCAACGGCCCTCCGCGGGGTGGGAGGGAGGCGCGCTCACGGGAGCCCGAGGGCGGAGCGGCAGGAGGGGCAGAGCCCCGGCCCCTTCCGGTCCGAGTCGGTGGCGTCCTTGGAGAGGAACATCGCGCAGCGGTAGTCGAGGCAGTGGGAGAGGCCGAGGAGGTGGCCCGCCCCGTGGACCGCCTCGACCTGGGCGCGGCGGCGCACGACCTTCGGCTCGGGCGAGGCGAGGCGGGTGATGGAGAAGACCGCCGCCCCGGCGTCGCGGTCCGCATCGCCGATGACGTAGGGGGCGTCCGGCACGAAGAGGTCCGCGTCGACGATCCCCACCACCGGCGCGCCGTCCGCCGACGGCCGGAGCGTGGAGAGCCGGCGGACGATGGCGGGGGCGTGGTACTGGCGCCGGTCCTTGTTGAAGGCGTAGTCCGGCCGGTCGAGCGAGGGGCCGGCCTTGGCCGGGAGGGCGAGGACCTCCCGGAGCGCCGCCCCCACCTCCGCCAGCACCCGGGCCTTCACCTCGCCGAGCCCCACCAGCACCACCTGCCCCGGCCGGCCGAGCGGCTTCACGTCCGCCCGGAAGTTGGCCGCCTTGGAGGAGCTGGCTGAGGCGGAAGGATTCGAACCTTCATGAGCGGATCCAAAGTCCGCGGTCCTGCCATTAGACGACGCCTCAGAGGTCTTGCGAGACACGGACCACGCGCTCCAGCGGTGCGCTCCCCCCGCGCGGCCACGTCGCGGCGGGCCCCTCGCCCACCGACCGTCCCTGCTCGCCTACCAGCGTACCAGGGCGCTCGCCCATGTAAAGCCGGCCCCGAAGGCCGCCAGGGCCACGAGATCCCCGCGCTTCACCCCGCGCTGCGCGATCCCCTCCTCGAGGCAGAGCGGGATCGAGGCGGCGGTGGTGTTCCCGTAGCGCTGGATGTTGTTCCAGACCTGGTCGTCCGTGAGCTCGAGCGAGCGCTGCACCACCTGGCTGATGCGGAGGTTCGCCTGGTGGCAGACGAGGAGCTTCAGGTCCCGGGGGGTGAGCCCGTTCTGCTGGAGGGCCTCGCGGACCACCTCGGGCATCCGGACGATCGCGTTCTTGAAGACCTTCTGCCCCTCCATCGTCGGGTAGACCGCGCCCGAGTCGATCATCGCCGCCTGGACGCGCGGGTGGTACTTCGAGCCCGGGGCGTCGCAGAAGAGGTCGGTGGCGGAGCGGCCGTCGGCGTGGAGGTGGCAGGAGAGGACCCCGCGGCCGGGGTCGTCGGTGGCCTCGAGGAGGGCCACCCCGGCGCCGTCGCCGAAGATCACCGCCACGTCCCGGCCCCGGGTGGAGACGTCGAGGCCGGTGGAGTGGATCTCCGAGCCCACCAACAGGACGCGGCGGTACATCCCGATCCGGATCCAGGCGTCGGCCACCGCCAGGCCGTAGAGGAAGCCCGAGCACTGGTTGCGGAGGTCGAGGGCGGGGACGCCCGGGATGCCCAGCTTGGCGTTGAGGAAGCAGCCGTCCCCGGGGAACATGTGATCGGGGGAGATCGAGGCGTAGACGATCGCCTCGAGGTCCTTCGCCTCCCAGCCCGCCCTGGCCAGGGCCCGCCGGGTCGCCTCCAGGGCCAGGTCCGAGTTGTCCGTCCCCTCCCGGACCCAGTGCCGCTCCCGGATCCCGGTCCGCTCCTGGATCCAGGCGTCGGAGGTCTCCATGAGGCGGGTGAGGTCGTCATTGGTGACCACGCGGTCCGGCACGAACGACCCGAGGGCGGCGAAGGCGGTGCGGGGCATGCGGTCCTCCGGAGATGCTGCGTGGCCGGCTCGCCCGCCACCCCGGCGCGAGGCGGCGAGCGACGACGCGCGCGCGTCAGATGTCCAGGTTCTGGACGTCCAGCGCGTGCCGCTCGATGAACTCGCGGCGCGGCTCGACCGCGTCGCCCATCAGGATGGAGAAGACCTCGTCCGCCTCGACGGTGTCGTCCACCCGCACCTGAAGCAGCGTCCGGGCGGCGGGGTCCATGGTCGTCTCCCAGAGCTGCTGGGGGTTCATCTCGCCCAGCCCCTTGTAGCGCTGGATCGCCTGGCCCTGGGCGGCGGCCCGCTTCAGGGCCTCGACGGCGGCGAAGACGTCGGACACCTCGTCCTGCCCCTCGGCGGCCTCCAGCCGGTGCGGGCCGGGCCCGATCTCCGCCAGGGCGGCGTGGAGCGCCGCCAGCTCGCCCCACTCGGCGCCGGAGAGGTAGTCGAAGTCGAGCCGGGTCTCGCGGGGCGCGCCGGCCACGGTGGTCTGGTAGACCAGGGCGTCGCAGCCGTGCTCCTCGTCCCGCTCGATCCGGGCCACCCGGACCTCGAGCTCGGGGTGGAGCTTCTGCGCCTTCTCGAAGATCCGCTGCACCTGCTCCTTGACGGCCTCGTGGTGCTTGAGGAGCTCGAGATCGAGGTCGCCGAGCTGCACCGCCGCGTCCACGATGCGGCTGTCGCGGCGGCGGTCCACCCGGGCGAGCAGCGCGCGGTAGGCGAGGGCGTCCTCCGCCAGCCGCTTCAGGTCCGCCCCGGAGATCTCGGCCTCGCCGGCGAAGAGCTTGGCCTTCTCGGTGGCGAGGGAGAGGAGGTACTCGTCGAGCGCCTCCTGGTCCTTGAGGTAGCTCTCCTTCTTCCCCTTCTGCACCCGGAAGAGCGGCGGCTGGGCGATGTAGAGGTAGCCCTTCTCCACCACCTCCGGCATCTGGCGGAAGAAGAAGGTGAGGAGGAGCGTGCGGATGTGCGAGCCGTCCACGTCCGCGTCGGTCATGATCACGACCTTGTGGTAGCGGATCTTGGAGGCGTCGTACTCCTCCGGCCCGATCCCCGTCCCGAGGGCGGTGATCATCGTGGCGATCTCGGCCGAGGAGAGCATCTTGTCGAAGCGCGCCTTCTCCACGTTCAGGATCTTTCCGCGGAGGGGGAGGATCGCCTGGACGCGGCGGTCGCGCCCCTGCTTGGCGGAGCCGCCGGCGGAGTCGCCCTCCACGATGAAGAGCTCGCTCTCCCCCGGGTCCCGCGACTGGCAATCGGCGAGCTTCCCCGGCAGGGAGGCGCCGTCGAGCGCCCCCTTGCGGCGCACGGTCTCGCGGGCCTTGCGGGCGGCGATCCGGGCCCGGGCCGCCTCCGCCACCTTGGCGCCGATGCGCCTGGCGACGTTCGGGTTCTCCTCGAGGAAGGCCCCGAGCCGGTCGTTGAGCATCGACTCGACCATCCCCTTCGCCTCGGTGTTCGAGAGCTTGGTCTTGGTCTGCCCCTCGAAGCTCGCCCCGGGGAGGCGGATCGAGATCACCGCCGCCAGCCCCTCCCGCATGTCGTCGCCGGTGGGGAGCTCGTCCTTCAGGTCCTTGAAGAGGTTGTTCTTCGTCCCGTAGTTGTTGATGGTCCGGGTGAGCGCGGTCTTGAAGCCGATGAGGTGGGTGCCGCCCTCGTGGTTGTGGATGTTGTTGGCGAAGGCGAAGACCTTCTCGTCGTACCCGTCGTTCCACTGGAGGGCGATCTCCACCAGGGCGGTGCCGCGCTCGGTCTCCACCTCCTGGCGGAGGGCGATGGGCGGGTTGAAGAGCACCTCGCGCGCCTTGTTCAGGTAGGCGACGAACTCGCGGATCCCGTCCTTGAAGAGGAACTCGTGCTTCTTCCCGCCCCGCTCGTCCTCGATGGTGATCTTGAGGCCGGCGTTGAGGAAGGCGAGCTCGCGCAGCCGCCCGGAGAGCGTCTCGAAGGAGAACTCGGTGGTCTCGAAGATGGTCGCGTCGGGCTTGAAGGTGACCTTGGTGCCGCGCCGCTGGGTCTCGCCGATGGCGGTGACCTTGGCCGCCGGCGTCCCGCGCTCGTAGCGCTGCGCCCAGACGCGGCCCTCCCGATAGACCTCGACCTTGAGCCACTCGGAGAGGGCGTTCACACAGGTGACGCCCACCCCGTGGAGGCCGCCCGAGACCTTGTAGGCGTTCGACTCGAACTTCCCGCCGGCGTGGAGCTTCGTCATCACCACGTCGAGCGTGTCCATCCCCTTCACGGTCGGGTGCGGGCCGACCGGGATCCCGGAGCCGTTGTCGACGATGGTGATCGAGTTGTCGGCGTGGATGGCGACGTTGATCTCGTTGGCGCGCCCTGCCATCGCCTCGTCGACGGAGTTGTCGACCACCTCGTAGACCAGGTGGTGGAGGCCGCGCTCGCCCACGTCGCCGATGTACATGTTCGGCCGCTTGCGCACGGCCTCGAGCCCCTCGAGCACCTTGATGGCGTCGGTCCCGTAGTCCTCCCCGCCGTTCGCGACGGGGGTGAGGCTCTTCTCCGCGGTTTCCAGGGGGACCTCTCTTGGGGTTTCTTCGAAGGGTTACGCCGGGTTGGGCCGTCCCTGTCTATCACGGGGCGCCGCGCCTGGCAACGAGCCCTTCATATAACCAACCCATCGAGATCGTTCACGAATCAAGCGGGGTGAGGGCACCCTGCTCCACCCGGAAGAAGACTGTCCCCGGGCCGGCCGCCGGCTCGATCAGGCGGCGGTCCGTGGAGGTGAGGAAGGCCTGTGCGGGAAGCGCCGCCAGGTAGGCGAGGAGGAAGCGGTTCTTCGCCGGGTCGAGCTCCGAGGAGACGTCGTCGAGGAGGAGGAGCGGCGGCCGGCCGAGCGCCGCGCGGAGGTTCTCGATCTCGGCGATCTTGAGGGCGAGGACCAGCGCCCGCTGCTGCCCCTGGCTCGCATAGAGCTTCGCTCCGCGCCCGTCGAGCCCGAGCACCAGGTCGTCCATGTGCGGCCCGGCGGAGGTGTAGCCGCGCTCGCGGTCGCGCGGGAGCCGGTGGGCGAGGACCTGCTCGAGCCCGTCCGCCAGCTCCTGCTCGCCCGCCGAGGCGGCGCCCGGCGCCGCGCTCCGGTACTCGAGCCGCGCCGCGGGTGCCCCTGGGCCGGAGATCTCGGTGAAGGCCGCGGCCAGGCGAGGGGCGAGCTCGCGCACCACCTCCCGGCGCCGGAGGGAGAGGCGGGCGCCGGCGCGGACGAGCGGGACGCGGAAGCTGAGCTCGACGTCCGGCGAGGCGGACCGGAGCGCCGCGTTGCGGGCCCGGAGCGCCCGGAGGTACTCGCGCGCTTCCTGGAGCACCGCCGGCCAGCGGTTGAAGGCGGCGCGGTCGAGGAAGCGCCGCCGACCCTCCGGCCCGCCCTTCACGAGGAGCAGGTCGTCGGGCGCGAAGCAGACCGCGGCCAGCCCCTCGAAGTAGCCGTCGAGCCGGTCCTGCGGCTTCCCGTCGAGGAAGGCGGTCCGGCCGCCGGGGCCCACCTGGACCGAGACCCGGCGGGCTCCGCCCGGCCCGGCGAAGTCGCCGGTCACCTCGCCCCGCTCGGCGCCGAAGCGGACGAGCTCCGCCAGGCGCGCCGCCCGGAGCGGCTTCAGCGTGGTGAGGACGTAGATGGCCTCGAGGAGGTTGGTCTTCCCCTGCCCGTTCTCGCCCAGGAGGACGGTGGCGCCGGGGGAGGGGACGACGTCGACGGCGGCGAGGTTCCGGAAGTCCCGGACGCGGAGGGAGAGGAGCTTCATGGAAGGCGCGCCGGGCGGGCCCGGCCGCCGCTCAGATCCGCATCGGCATCACCACCGCGGTGAAGCCCTGGTCGGCCTCGTCGCCGCCCTTGAGGACGCCGGGCGAGAGGTCGTCGGCGAGCTCGAGCACCACGTCCGTCGACTTGAGCACCCCGAGGACGTCCATCAGGTACCGGGCGTTGAAGCCGATCTTGAGCGGTTCGCCGGCGTAGTCCACCGGCACCTCCTCCTTGGCCTCGCCCAGGTCCGGGTTCTGCGAGAGGACCCGGAGGAGCCCCTTCGAGAGGTCGAGCTTCACGGCGTGCGCCTTGTCGCTCGAGAGGAGGGAGATCCGGCGCAGGGTCTCGAGGAGCCGGAGACGGCCGAGCTTAACGAGCTTCTCGCCCGCCTTCGGGATCACCTGCTTGTAGTCGGGGAAGAGCCCCTCGATGAGGCGCATCACCAGGACCACGCCGGGCCGGCGGAAGATGGCGCTGTTCTCCACGAAGCCGAGCTTGGCCTCCGGCTTCTCCTCGCCCGCCTCGAGCACCTCGCCGAGGAGCTTGCGGAGCTCCTGGAGCCCCTTCTTGGGCAGGATCACCCCGCGCTTCAGCCCGAAGGCCGAGCCGATGGCGCGCTCCGCCAGGGAGAGCCGGTGCCCGTCGGTGGCCACGAGCCGGAGCGCCTCCCCCGCGGGCTCGAAGAAGACGCCGTTCAGGTTGTACCGGGTCTCGTCGGTGGAGACCGCGAAGGAGGTCCGCTCGATCATGTCGAGCAGGTCGGCGGGCGCCACGTCGGCGAAGGGCACCTTGTCGAACTTGGGGAGGGTGGGGAAGTCCTCCGCCGGCAGGCCGACGATGCGGAACTCGGAGGGGCCGCTCCTCACCTCGAGGTAGTTGTTGTGCGCCTTCTTCAGGGAGACGGTCTGCTCGGGCAGCGCCCGGACGATCTCGTAGAGGTGCCGGGCGGAGACCGCCAGGGCGCCTTCCTTCACCACCTCGCAGCGGTGGTCCGAGGAGACCGCCAGGTCGAGGTCGGTGGCCGACACCACGAGGTCGGTCCCCTTCTTCGCCTCGAGGAGGACGTGGGAGAGGATCGGCATCGTGCTCTTCTTCTCCACGATGCCCTGGGAGCGGCCGAGCGCCTTCGCGAGATCCTGGACGCCGATCTTGAGTTCCATATGGGAAGGATCCTCTTCTTT
>DATKAL010000195.1:0-2555 GCA_035498135.1 Anaeromyxobacter sp. | reverse complement strand
GCCCTGGAGAAGGCCCTCGCCGCCCTGCTCGGCAAGGGCCGGCGCGCGGCCGGGGTGACCGGCCGCTCGAAGGTGCTGGCGGTCCTCCAGCGGACCGGCGAGGCGCTCGACGTCCACCTGGTCGCGCTGGGGCCCGAGCGGGCCCAGGGGTCGACCCTCTTCCTCGGCCTCCAGGTGGCCGGCGGCGTGCGGCGGGGCCGGTTCATCTCCGCCGACGGGACCGACGTCCGGATCCCGCTCAACCCCTCCGGCTACTCGATCTCCACCGTGCTGCCGAGCTTCCGCGGCTACGCGGTCCTCTCGCTCGCGGCGTGAGGATCCTCAGATCTTCGCGGACCCGGCGCCCCCGAGCGGCAGGGTGACGGAGACCGTCGTCCCGCGTCCCGGCGCGGTGTCGAGCGCGACCCGGCCCCCGTGCCGCTCCACGATCCCCTGCACGATGGGGAGGCCGAGCCCGATCCCCACCCCGGGGCGGGTGGTGAAGAAGGGCTCGAAGGCGCGGGCGGCCACCTCCGGCGCCATCCCCGGCCCGCTGTCGGCCACGGAGATCCGCACCCCGCCGTCGGCGAGGGCGAGGCCGAGGGTGACCTTTCCGCCTGCGGGGACCGCCTGGGCGGCGTTGGTGACCAGGGCGAGCACCACCTGCACGAGGCTCGGCCGGTTCCCCTCGACGGGCGGGACCTCGGAGAGGGTCCGCTCCACCACCGCGCCCGACTCCTTGACGGCGGGCTTGGCCATCCGCGCCGCCTCGTCGATCACCTGGGCGAGGTCGACCGCCTCGATCTTGGCGCCGCCCGGCCGGGCGTAGGCCACGAGGTCCCGCGCCAGCCGCTGGATCCGCTGCCCGGCCTCCTTGATGGCGCGCAGCTTCTCGACGTCGCCGGCGTCGTGGCCGCGCGCGGCGAGCTTCTCGAGGAGCACGTCCGAGTACATCGTCACCGCGGTGAGCGGGTTGTTGAGCTCGTGGACCACCCCGGCCACGAGCCGGCCCACCCCGGCCAGCCGCTCGGCGTGCTCGGCCGCGGCCTGCATCGAGCGGAGCAGGGTGAGGTCCTGGCCGATGCAGAGAACCCCGTCCACCTCGCCCGTCGCTCCGAGGATGGGGGCGGTGTTCACCGCGATCCGGGCCTCGCGCCCCTCCCGCCCCAGGACCCCGAGCTCGAAGCCGTCCACCCGCTCGCCGCCGAGCGAGCGGGAGAGCGCCGCCGCCAGCCGGGCGCGCTCCGCTTCGGGAGCGCGCTCGGCCGCCTCCCGCCCCAGGACCCCCGGGGCGGCCACGCCGGAGAGCCGCGCCATGGCCGCGTTCCAGACCGTGATCCGCTGCCCCCGGTCGACCGCGAAGATGAGGGCGTTGGCGTGCTCGATCAGGTCCTCGAGGTAGGTCTTGAGGTGGGTGAGCTCCTCGATCGAGCGGACGTTCCTCACCCCGAGGGAGGCGTGGTTCGCGAGCTGCTGGAGGAGGGGGCCGTCCGCGGCCAGCGACCCGGCGGCGTCCGCGCCGCGCTCCAGGGTGAGGACGCCGAAGAGCAGCCCGCCCACCGCCACCGGGACCGCCAGCGCCTCCTCGGAGCCCTCGAAGAGCGGCTCGTCCTGCTCGCCGAGGACCACCCCGGCGCGGACGAGCGGCTCGGCGTCGAGCCCGGCCTCGAGCGCGGCCGCGCGGCGGAGGGCGATGCGGGCCCGGGCGCCGGGGCGGAGCCGCCCGCGCGCGTAGAGCGTGGTGAGCGCGAGGGTGCGCGGATCGACGAGGCGGATGGCGAAGGAGCGGGCGGGGAAGAGGATCTCGAGGGCGCGGGCGAGCGCGCCGGTCACCTCCCCCTCGGCGCGGGCCTCGGCCAGCTCGTGGGAGAGCTTGAGGAGGGCGTCCGCCGCGACGAAGGTCGCGGGCGCGGCCTCGACGGCGGCCCCGATCGACGCCTCGGCGGAGCCCGCGCGCCTCCGCTTCCTGGCACCCCGGGGCCGGCCCGCCGCCGAACGGCGCCGGGCCGGAGCCTTTCGCATGCCGCCTCGCGCCACGTCGACCCCCGTCGAAGTCTAGCACGGTGCCCCGGACCCTCAGGGCGTGTGAAGCCATCCGCAGCCGTCGCCCCTTCAGCCCGTCCCGCGGCCCGCCCGATGCGCGACCAGGGCGGCGGCCATCACCTCGCGCACCGGCACGCCGCGCTCCCGCGCCCGGGCGAGGCAGTCCTCGAACTCGGGCTGCGCCCCGACCTCGCGGTCGCCGAGGAGCCCCACCTTCACCCGGACCGTGCCGTAGGGGGTCGCGACCTCGACCAGGGTCCGCCCGAGCGCCTCGCGCTCCACGCGGTGGCGCCGGACCCCGAGGGTGGTGGTCTCGAGGAGCAGGACGCGCGTGACCGCCGCCCGCCGCGCCTCCTCGCAGAGCGCGCCGAGGAGGATCCCCGGCCGCCCCTTCTTCATGGTGAGCGGCGCCGCCCAGGCGTCCAGGGCTCCCGCCTCGAGGGCCGCCTCGATCGCCCGGGCCACGAGCTGGCCGGGGCAGTCGTCGAGGTTCGCCTCGAGCACCCAGAGCGCGCCCGCCGCGCCGCTTGGCG
>DATKAL010000194.1:0-33890 GCA_035498135.1 Anaeromyxobacter sp. | reverse complement strand
CACTGGGTGATCGACGGCGAGAAGCAGTGGATCTCGAGCGGGGACGTGGCCGGCCTGCTGATCGTCTGGGCGCGCACCGATCCGGCGGCGGGGAGCCGGGGGGTGACGGCGTTCCTGGTCCCGAGGGGGACAGCCGGGCTGACGGTCGGCCGCCACGAGCAGAAGATGGGGCTGCGGGCCTCCACCACCGTGGCCCTCGGCTTCGAGGGCTGCGCCGTGCCGGACTCGGCCCGGCTGGGCGCGCCGGGGGACGGCCTCCGGATCGCCCTGGCGGCGCTGGACGGAGGCCGGATCGGGATCGGGGCGCAGGCCACCGGGACCATCCGGGCCGCCCTCGAGGCCAGCGTCCGGTACGCGAAGGAGCGGATCACCTTCGGCGTGCCGCTCGCCGAGCACCAGGCGATCCGGTTCATGCTCGCGGACATGGCCACCGAGGGCGAGACCGCCCGGCTGCTCACCCTCCGCGCCGCCGCGCTCAAGGAGGCGGGGCAGCCGATGGGGAGGGAGGCGGCGATGGCGAAGCTCTGGAGCTCGGAGGCCGCCCAGCGCGCCGTGAGCCGCGCGGTCCAGATCCACGGCGGCTACGGGTACACCGACGCGTTCCCGGTCGAGCGCTACTTCCGCGACGCCCGCGTCCAGACCATCTACGAGGGGACGAGCGAGATCCAGCGGCTGGTCATCGCCCGGGAGATCCTGAAGGAGCCGGACGCCTAGCGCTCTGGACGCCCTAGCTGGCCTTCGCCGCCGGATCGTCGTCGGTCCGGATCAGGTGTCCGGTCCGCTCGCGCTTGGCGCGCAGGTACTCGACGTTGTGCGGGTTGGACGGGGAGGGGAGCTCGACGCGCCCGCGGACGGGGATGCCCGCCTCGGCGAGCCCCGCCACCTTGAGGGGGTTGTTGGTGATGAGCTCCACCGAGCGGACGCCCAGCAGGCGAAGCATCTCGGAGGCCACGTCGTAGCGCCGGAGATCGTCGGGGAAGCCCAGGAGGCGGTTGGCCTCGTAGGTGTCGTGCCCCTCGGCCTGGAGGGCGTAGGCGCGGATCTTGTTCCCGAGGCCGATCCCGCGCCCTTCCTGGCGCAGGTAGAGCAGGACGCCACGCCCGCGCGCCGCGATGCAGTCGAGGGCGCGGTCGAGCTGGGCCCGGCAGTCGCACTTGAGCGAGCCGAGCACCTCGCCGGTGAGGCACTCCGAGTGGACCCGCACCAGCGTGCCCTCGCCGGAGGGATCGCCCAGGATCATGGCGACGTGCTCGGTCCCGCGCTCGTCGCGGAACACCACCGCGCGGAACAGCCCGCGGTGGGTCGGCAGGGGAGCCTCCCCGTAGATGGTCACCGCCCGTGTGCCGTGATCCTTCCGCTGCTTCCCTCCCGCCACCACCACCACCTTGCTGCGCATGCGACGTGGCTCCTCACTCGGTCCGACGAACGTGGAGTACGCTGGTACCATTAACGAGGACGGCTGATCCCGGTCAAGCCGATCTCCGTCCCGAAGATGGGGTGGGCCTGGGCCCGGCACCGACATTGACTTCGTGGGATCGCGCGGTTACCTGAGCAGCGCATGGCGGCAGACCTCTCTTCCGGCGACCTGGCCCGCGCGACGGGGAACACCGTCCGGACCATCCGGTTCTACGAGGAGGAGGGGCTGCTCAAGCCCGCCGACGTGAGCGAGGGCGGCCACCGCCGCTACACGGAGCACGACCTCGACCGGCTCCAGCTCATCACCGATCTGCGCGAGCTCGGCCTGGCCCTGGGGGAGATCCGGTCGATCCTCGAGCTCCGGACCGGGTGCCACACCGCCGCCGAGTTCGCCATCCGCTTCCAGCAGGTGCTGGCCGGCCACCTGGAGCAGGCGCAGCGCCGCCTCGAGCGGCTCCGGCGGATGAAGAAGGAGATGCTCGACGCCCTGGAGGCGATCCAGGAGCGGCTCTCGTCGACCGGCGCCGAGCAGTGCGCCTGCGCCGTCGCCGAGGCGGCTCACGCGCCGCGCATCGTCCGGGTCCTGGCCCGGCAGCAGGGCTGCTGCGGGCACGCCGAGCACCACGCCGCAGAGCAGGCCGCGAGGGAGCAGGCCCAGGCGCTGCCCGCCGCGACCTCCGCACCGGCGGAGGCGCAGCCGGCCGAGGGTGTTCGGCCGCGACCCGACCGGTGAGGCTCGGCTTCGCGCGCGGGCGGGTGAGCGGCGCGTGAGCGCGTCCGGACGGACCGGGCCGCGCGCCTCCGGCCAACGGCGTACCGCGCGCCGCGAGTTTCGAGGGGCGCTTGTTCCTCGAAGGGGCGGGGTAGCCTCGAGCCGAGCCCGGGAACGGGCTGGGGCAGGCGGAATCCGCCGGCGCCACGCAGCTGCCTGCCAGGCCTCCCTGTCTCCCGCCTAGTTACCATAATCCATATTATCGGACGCACGGGTACCCGCGAGACCGTTGCGTCTACCGGTCGCCTCATGGGTGCGCGCGCCGCCGCCCATCGGAGAGATCAGGGTTCGGTCAGGACCCGCGCCGCCCTCCTCCGTACGTTCTCCTCGGCCGGACCGCGCTGGTCCCGGCACCCGAGGAGGACGGCATGGACCTGGCAAGCCCGGCGACGATGGAGCTGGCTGATCACCCTCTCCGCGGGCGGCTCGACGCGTGGCTCCTTCGCGCACTCGACGGGTACGCCCACCGCAAGTATCGCGACGTGAAGCGCGAGTGGTTCGGCGGCCTGACGCACACGATCCTCGAGATCGGCTCGGGCGCCGGCGCGAACTTCCGCTACCTCGACCCCGGGACGCACGTCATCGCGGTCGAGCCGAATCTCCACCTGCACCCTCACCTCCGCGCGGCGGCCGCCCGGAGCCGCGTGACCGTCGACGTGCGGGCCGGGGTCGCGGAGCGGCTCCCGCTCCCCGACGGAAGCGTCGAGACGGTCATCTCCAGCCTCGTGCTCTGCACGGTGTCGGACCCGGCGCGCGCCCTCGCCGAGATCCATCGCGTGCTCAGGCCCGGCGGGCGGCTCTGGTGCATCGAGCACGTCGCCGCCGCCGAAGGGACGCTCCTCGCCCGCGTGCAGCGGCTGGCGCGACGCCCGTGGCGCTGGCTCTTCGGGGGGTGCGAGACCCAGCGCCACACCGCCGAACTGCTGCGCGGGGCCGGCTTCGCCTCGGTCGAGGTACGGCCGTTCACCCTCCGCACCGCCCTGGTCCCCATCCGGTCGCAGATCCTGGCCGTCGCGGTCAGGTGAGCGCGGCGTCCCCGAGCGCCGTCGTCCGCTCGATCAGCGCCATGAGCTCGCGCTCGAGCCGGGGCTGGCCGCCGAACAGGAAGGCGTGATCGTCGCCCGGCACCTCGACGAGGCGGGCACCCGGGATCGCGGCCGCCAGCGCCCGCCCGTTCCCGGCGCGGACGACGCGGTCGCCCGTCGCGTGCAGGACCACGGCCGGCGCCTGCACGCGCCGCGCCAGGGGCCGGACGTCGAGGTCGAGGTTCATCTCGAGCAGGTCGAGCGCCGCGCCCGGGCTCGCCCCCGCCTGCTCGGCGCGCGCCGCCCACCCGCGGAGGGCCTCGGTGAGGTGGCGCTCGGGAACGAGCGCCCGCATCGTGGCGCCGGAGCCCCACGAGGCCTGGATGTACGCCCGGAGCGACGCGAGCCCCGCGTCGCTCCAGCCGTCCGGGTGGTCCGGGGAGGCCGCCATGCGCGCGAACGCGCCGACCAGGGCGAGGGCGCGCACGCGCCAGGGCCGGGTGGCCGCGAACGCCACCGCCAGCGGCCCGCCCTCCGAGAACCCGACCAGGATGGCGCCCGGCGACCTCACCGCGTCGAGGAGCGCCCCGAGGTCGTCGGCGCGCTCGGCGAGCCGGGGCAGCGCCTTCACCCGGTCGCTCGCGCCGGTCCCGCGCTTGTCGAACAGGACGACCCGGGCTCGCCCCGAGAGCGCCGCGACGAGCTCGGCCACGCCTGCGAGCTGGAGGGCCGACTCCATGCCGAGGGCCCAGCCGAGCACGAAGACCACGTCGACCGGTCCGCCCCCGAGGATCCGGTACGCAAGGTGTACGCCCCCGCACGTCGCGTACCTCGGAGGCCCCCTGGGCGCCGCGGCCTCCTCGTCGCCGTCGGAGGCGATCACCTCTCCCACGAAGCGATATCCGACCCTCGGGTGCGTGCGCAGGAGCCCCCGGTCCGCCGGACGGAGCGCCCGCCGCGCGAGGCTCACGGCCCGCTGGAGCGAGGCGTCGGTGACGACCGCGTCGGGCCAGAGCTGCCGGAGCAGCTCCTCCTTCGCGATCACCCGATCGCGGTGGCGGACGAGATAGGCGAGCAAGGCGAAGACCTGCGGCTGCACGGGCCGCACCTCGCCCGCGAAGCGCAGCTCCCGGCCCGCGACGTCGAGCTCGTACGCTCCGAACCGGAACCGCATCGCGATGCGCTCCCCTGGTGCTTCTCACCCGGACCACGCTCCTGCGCGTGGGCCGCATGACGCATAAGGGTCGCGACCGTTCCTGGCATACCCAACCGCCGCTCACCCCTTCGATCGCCGAGCGAGCCGGGCGGCGGGGCGGAGCAGGCGTCGGGCACCGCGCGCCCATCTTCGCGAAAACAGGACACGAGCGCCCCCGCGACGGCCCTCGCCGCCGCGGGGGCGCCCTGTCCCCCTCCGGCCCCGCTTCAGGCCTTGGCGTGCTTCCCGTGCGAGCGGCGGGTGGCCGCCTTGCTTGCCGCCGGGTGGTGCAGCTCCTTCTCCTCCTCGTGCTCCCGGTGGCCGTTGCGGTGCTCCTCGCGGGCCTCCATGCGCCCGAAGTCCTCCCAGGCCTCGCGGCGCAGCTCCGGCTCCCGGCGGCGCCGGCCGAAGTCGTCGTCGCGCCCCGTCAGCTCCTCGGCGCGACCGGACCGCAGGTCGATCGCCAGCGAGGACGACTCACCCATGCGCACGGCGAACCGCACCTCGACCTCCTCCTCCTCCTCCTCCTCGAACCGGCGCTCGCGGGGCACGTGCTCCGTGACGTGGACCCGCAGCTCCTCCGAGTGGATGCCGTTGGCGATCACCACCAGCTCGTAGCGGCCGAGCGGGATCCCGGCGGGGACGTCGAAGCGCGTCGAGTGGACCGCCATCCCGGTGGCCACCGCCATGGTGGAGAAGCCGTGCGTCCGGCAGTAGTAGACGTGGCCGGTGTGCTCGTTGCGGATCCGGACCAGCGGGTAGTTGGTGGCCATCGAGGCGTCGTCACCGTAGCTGTTGGCCTGGGAGAGCCCGTTGATCTGGCGGCCGTGGAGCGTGTAGTCGTGGCCCGGCCGCAGGTGGGTCGGGCAGTGGACGATGCGCGGCAGCCAGTGGTGCTCCGGGTGGCCGGCGTGCTCGTAGACCCGGATGTCCCCGGTCCCGTTGGAGAACAGCACCTCCCCGGTGGGCAGCAGGAGCATGCGTACCTGCCAGGTCTCGACCGAGCCGGTGGGCGGGCTCGCCGCCGGGTGGAAGGTGGTGCCGTCGAACTCGAAGAAGGAGCAGGGTCCCGCCCACCCGTCCGCCTTCGGGGATCCGGCGACGCAGAACACCCGCCCGCTCGGCAGCAGGCAGGCCGGCGCGTCGAAGGCCCGCAGAACGTTGCCGCTCCCGTCCTTCGGGAAGTCCGGCCCGGGGTGCCAGCTCCCCGGCTGGCTGGGGTGCGCCGGCGGGTGGTAGAAGGCGGTGTGCCCGCTCGCCCCGATGGCGAAGACGCGGCCGTCCGGCAGCAGGATCGCCGGGCCGATCTCGTTGGTCGATCCCACCGAGGACTGGACCAGGTCGTGGGCCGACGGGACGGAGCTCGCCGTCACCCAGTGGTTGGTGGTCGGGAGGTACTTCTCCGCGTGCGGGTGGTTGGAGCACTCGGCGTCGATCACCGTCCCGTCCGGCAGCAGGGTCCAGGTCTCCTCCGAGCTGGAGTCGGCCTTGGTCGGTCCGGGGGTCCAGGAGTTGAGCCCCGGGTCGTAGAACGCGGTGCGCGTGTCCTTGATGGAGCCCAGCAGCACCCGGCCGTCCGGCAACACGCAGCAGGGCGCGTCGCCCACGTTGGTCCACCCGGCGGGGGTCCCGATGTTGCTCCAGGCGTTGGTCACCGGGTCGTAGATCTCCGCGGCCAGCAGGTCGACCTGGGCGCCGGCGTTGTACTCGCCGCCGGCCACGAAGACCCGGCCGTCCCGCAGGATCGCCGAGGCGTAGTACAGCGGAGCATTCGGCCCGGAGGCGACCTGCTGCCACGTCCCGTTGACGTAGCTGCCGAACGCGTCCGGCGTGAGCTTCCACCAGTCGGGCGTGCCGCCGTTGCTCGGCCCCTCGTCCTGGCAGAGCACGGTCCCGTCGGTGAGCAGCAGCATCGTCCCCGCCTGGAACGGCGGCTGGTGGACGAGCGGATTCCATCCTGGCATGAGCGCAACCTCCCCTTCGATCGCGACGGCCGCCGGGCGGCCTCGCTGCGCGAACCCTCCCACCCGCGCGCTGCCAACGCTGCCCCCGGGAGTGGGCGCGGGCGGGGGCGTTCGCTTGTCGCTTCGCCGTCCCGAGCTGGGCGGAGCCGAGACGGTAGGTGTCCACGCCGGGTGGACGTGACACGGCGAGTATGGGGTGCAAGGAAGCGTTCCGCGCCCCTCCCGCGCCCGACCGCGTGACGTGGGACGGGCGCCGCCCGCCGTGCTACTGCTCTCCCGCGATGGCCTTCGACTTCGAGCAAGCGCCCGACCGCCGCGGTGGCGACTCCGTCAAGTGGAACCGCTACGCCGGGCGCGACGTCCTTCCGCTCTGGGTGGCGGACATGGACTTCCCCGCTCCCCAGGCCGTGCTCGACGCCCTCCACCGCCGGGTGGACCACGGCGTCCTCGGCTACGGCGAGCCGTGGCCCTCGCTGGTGGAGGCGGTCCGCGAGCACCTGCACGGGGAGTACCGCTGGGAGGTCGAACCGGGGTGGATCGTCTGGCTGCCGGGCCTCGTCACCGGGCTCAACGTGGCCTGCCGGGTGGCGGGCGGCGCCGCCTTCACGGCCACGCCCGTCTACCCACCCTTCCTGGACGCGCCGGAGCGCGTCCTCACGGCTCCGCTCCGGCGCGGGGAGTCGCGCTGGGAGTGGGACCTGCAGGCGGTCGAGGGCGCCCTCGCGCCGGACGCGCGCCTCTTCCTGCTCTGCCACCCGCACAACCCGGTGGGGCGCGCCTGGGAGGAGGCGGAGCTCCTGGCGATCGCGCGCCTGGCCGAGCGGCACGGGCTCGTGGTCTGCTCGGACGAGATCCACGCCGGGCTGGTGCTCGAGCCGGGCCGCCGGCACCTGCCCTTCGCCTGCCTCGACGCCGCGGTCGCCGCCCGCACGATCACCCTCATGGCCCCCTCCAAGACCTTCAACCTCCCCGGCCTCGGCTGCGCCTTCGCCGTGATCCCGGACGCCCCCCTGCGCACCCGCTTCCGGCGGGCCATGCGCGGCATCGTCCCCCACGTGAACGTGCTCGGCCTGGTCGCCTGCGAGGCGGCTCTCCGCCACGGCGGCGAGTGGCACCGGGCGCTCCTCGACCACCTGAGGGGCAACCGCGGCCGAGTCCTGGAGGCGCTGGCCGGGATGAGGGGGGTCCGCACGACGCCGGTCGAGGCCACCTACCTCGCCTGGCTCGACGCGCGAGAGACCGGCGCCCCGGACCCGCACCGCCTCTTCGAGGAGGCGGGCGTGGGCCTCTCCGCCGGGGTGGACTTCGGCCTCGACGAGCGCTACCGCGGCTTCGTCCGGCTCAACTTCGGGTGCACGCGGGCGACGCTGGACGCGGCCCTCGCCCGCATGGGTCGCGCCCTGGCAGGCTGAGCGCGCGCTCCGGTGGGCTGCGCCCCGCCCCGTGCTACGGTCGCCTCGATGCGACGACTCCTCCTCGCCCTCGTCCTCCTCCTCGCCTGCCTGGACGCTCCTCCGGCCGGCGCACCCACCGCGCCCTCCGGGCCGCCTCCCGTCCCACCCACCCCGGCTCCCTACCCCGTCACCGGATCCCCGTCAGGCGGCGCGCCCACCGGCCCCCCGGCGGCCCCGCCCGCCCCCGTCGCGCCGCTTCCCCTCCCCCTCCGCGAAGCCGTGGCGCTGGAGCCGGGCGGGATCTCGCGGCCGCTCGTCCGCGACGGCGAGACCTCCGTCGATCCGGCGGCCACCTTCCGGATCGAGCTGGCGGGCGCGATCCGGGACGCCCGCCTGATCCTGCTCGACGGGCAGGAGGCGCTCGTGCCCGCCTCGGCAGCCACGGAGATCGGCGACACCACCCGGCTCACGCTGGCGCCGACCGCCCCCCTCCCGCCTGGGAGCCGCTTCACCCTCCGGGTGGACGGGGCGTCGGTCCGCGAGGTCCACGACGCCCAGGGCGCGGCATACTCCCCGGTGGCGCTGGCGCTCAGGGCCACCGGCACGCCTCCGGCCCCCGAGCCGCGCCCCAAGCGCAAGCACCACCCGCGCTGATCAGGTCCGGGTGGCGAGCTCGCCGAGGAGCACCAGCCCTTCCGGCCAGGGGCCGTGCCCGCTGGCCGTGTTGACGTGGCCGGCCGCGCCGAGCTCGACCAGCCGGCTGCCCCAGGCCGCGGCGAACTCCCGGGCCCGCGCCAGCGAGACGTAGGGGTCGTCGCCGCTCGCCACCACCGTGCTCGGGAACGGGAGCCGGAGGAGCGGCATGGGGGCGAAGCCGGTCGGGCCCTTCGGGTAAGAGGGCGCCTCGGCGTCCGAGGGCGCGACCAGGAGCGCCCCGCGGATCGGGCGCGGGTGGGCGCGGGCCCAGTGCGCGACCAGCCCGCAGCCGGCGCTGTGCGCGGCCAGCAGCGCCTGCGACCCGACCTCCCGCACCGCCTCGTCGAGGCGGGCGACCCAGTCCCCGAGGCGCGGCGCCTCCCAGTCGTCCTGCTCCACCCGCCGGAGGCCGGGACGCCCCTGCATCCAGAGGGTCTGCCAGTGCCCGGGGCCCGAGTCGAACAGGCCGGGGAGCAGCAGGACCGGGCCCAGGCCGCCGGCCTCCGCCCCCTCGCCCCCGGGACCGCTCGCCCGCTCCAGCTCGCCCAGCACCGCCCGGTCCGCCTCGAGGAAGTCGCGCTCCGCCAGCGTCCCGACCCGGGCCCAGGCGATCTCCGCCACGCCGAGCGGCGCGGGCTCGGTCCCCGGGGCCAGGGTCCCGGCGTAGAAGGCGAGCTCGACCTCCAGCTCCGGGTACCGGTGCCGGTGGCGGAGGAGCAGCCGGCCGACCTCCAGCGGGCAGCCGAGCTCCTCCTGGATCTCCCGCCGGAGCGCCTCGGCCTCGGCCTCTCCGCGCTCCACCTTGCCCCCCGGGAACTCCCACTGTCCGGCCCGCTCCGCCCGGTCGAGCCGCCGGGTGATCAGGATGGCGTCGCCCCTGCGGACGACCGCCGCCACGACCCGGATCCGCCTCACGAGAGCTCGAGCGCGAAGAGGTCGCCGCCGTTGGAGATGACGTACACGCGCCCTCCGCCGACGCCCGGCGTGGCGGTCACGCCGGTGCCCGGATCGAGCACGCGCAGGGTGCGCCCGCTGGCCGCCTCGATGAAGCGCAGCCCGCCCTCGATGGCCGGGACCAGCACCCACTTGCCCGCCATCACCGGGTTCCCACCCGGTGCCCCGCCGAGCGGCGCGCTCCAGGCCGCCTGGCCGCCGCCGGCGGCGAGGCCGTAGACGCCGTTCGGGGTCACCGCCACCACCAGCCCGCGACCGACCGCGAGCCGGCAGGCGCCCGGGGCCTTGAACTGCCAGACGGTCTCGCCGGTCGAGGCCTCCAGCGCCAGGACCGCCCCCGAGAAGGCGGCCGCGTAGAGCCGGGTCCCGTCCAGCACCAGGGCGTCCACGTCGAGGTGGTCGCCCGGCGGGGCCACCTGGCGCTCCCAGCGAACCTGCCCGGTGTCGGGATCGAGCGCGGCCACGAAGCCGTCCGAGTACCCGGCGTAGACCGTGCCGTCCCCCGCTTGCGGCCAGGCGGCGCCGCGGATGGTGAAGCCGCCCCGGGGCTCGCGCCGGTGATGCCACTTCCAGGCCCCGGTCCGCGCGTCCACGGCGTAGAGGGTGTCGGCGAGGCTGGCCACGAACACCGTGCCCCCGGCCACCGCCGGCCGCGTCCCCAGCTCCTCCTTGGCCTGGTAGCGCCAGCGCACCTTCCCCGTCTTGAGCTCGACCGCGTAGAGGCTGCCGTCGCTCGAGCCGGCGTAGACGGCGTCGCCGTCGATGGCCGGCGGGGCGGAGAACCCGCCCTCGGCGCGGAGCTCCCAGGCGACCCGGCCGTCCGGGCCGATCGCGTGCAGCCAGCCGTCGCGTGTGCCGACCACCACCAGCCCGCTGGCCGGATCGACGCTCGCCCCTCCCGGCTCGATCGGCTCGCCGGCCAGCGGATCGGCCGGGCCCTCGAAGAGGTGGTGCCAGAGGATGGTGTAGAGGTCGACCGGCGCGGGCGCGAGCCGGGTCTCGAGGCCGGCCGGCGTGCGGGGCGCCGGCGGGCCGGCGGCCAGCAGGACCGCGAGGGCGAGCGCGCCCATCTACTTCCCGCCGAGCTTGGTGAGGCGATCCGCCGCCTCCGGCGTGAGGAACGACTCCTTGTGGCGGTCGGGGTAGGCGGCCAGGAGCTCCTTGGCCTCGGCCGTCTTGCCCGCCTGGGCGAGCACCCGGGCGCGCTCGAGGTCGGCCCGGTCCGCGAACCGGGGCGCCTCGCTCGCCAGCCGCTCGTAGGCCTTGGCCGCGCCGGCCAGGTCGCCCTTCCCCTCGGCGACCAGGGCCAGCCCCTGGAGCGCCCCGAAGCGGAGGGAGTCGTCCTTGGGGGCGCCGGACAGGTACTGCTCGTAGCTCGCCTGGGCGGCGTCCCACCTGTGGAGCCGGAGCTGCGCGTCGGCCTTGGCCAGCCGGGCCATCTCGGCCGCGGGAGCCCCGGAGAACTCCGCGATCACCTTCTCGGCCTCCTGGAGGATCGCGGTCTGGCGGGCCTCCTCGGTGGGGAAGGTCGGGCCCGGCAGGCCGGGGACGGGCGTGCTCGACACCTCGCCCCCGATGACCGTGAGGAGGGCGGCGGTGGCCGCCCCGGCGCGCTCCTCGCGCCGCGCCCGGATCGACGAGAGCGCCGCGATCAGGAGGAGGGCCGCCACCACGGCGGCGCCGGCCACGACCACGTGCTTCTTCCGGGAGGCGAGCCAGCTCGCGGCCTGCGAGGCCGCCGTCTGGAAGGAGTCGGGCTCCTTCATGTCCTTCCGGGTGATCACCGTGCTCTTCGACATGGCACCTCTCGAGGCGTGGCTCGCGGAAATCCGCAGAAAATCCGGGCCAATCTAGGCGGGGAGCGGAGAGCCCGTCAAGCGAAAGGCGGCCGCCCGGCGGCCCGGTCCCTAGCGCCCGCCGCGCGGGGGGCGGATCCGCCGCTGGCGCTCCCGGAAGACGAGCCGCATCGGAACCTCCAGTCCGAACGCCGCCCGGAACCGGTTCTCGAGGTAGCGCCGGTAGTGCTCGGTCATCCCCTCGGGGTAGTTGGTCTGGATGACGAAGGTGGGCGGGGCGTAGGCGACCTGGGCCACGTAGTAGAGCTTCACGCGGTGGCCCCGGGAGATGGGCGCGGGGTGCTCGTCCTGGACCGCCTCCAGGAGCTCGTTGAGCTGGGGGGTGGGGAACCGGGCCCGGTACTGCTCCACCAGGCGAGCGGCCTTGTCGAGCACCCGGGTGACCCCGCGCCGCTCCTTGGCGGAGACGAAGACCATGGGCGCGAAGCCGACGAAGGGGAGGCGCTTCAGGAGCTCCTTGCGGTACCAGTCCTGGGTCGCCCCCTCGCGCTCGGCCACGTCCCACTTGTTCACCACCACCACCAGGGCCTTGCCCTTCTCGGCCACCAGGCCGAGCAGGCGGGCGTCCTGCTCCACCCCGGCCTCGACGGCGTCGAGGAGGCAGGCCACCACCTCGGCGTCGTCGATGGCCTTCATGGCGCGGACCACCGAGTAGGACTCGACCTTCTGGGCGATCGACCGCTTGCGGCGGATGCCGGCGGTGTCGGTGACCACGAAGCGCTGGCCCTTGTGCTCGACCACCGAGTCGATGGCGTCGCGCGTCGTGCCCGGCACGTCCGAGACCACGAACCGCTCTTCGCCCAGCAGGGCGTTCACGAAGGTGCTCTTGCCCACGTTGGGGCGCCCGACGATGGCGAGCCGGACGTCGCCCCGGGGCCGGTCCGCCTCCTGGACCTCGCTCGGCTCCTCCTCCTCGGCGGGCGCCGGGGGGGCGGCGGGCAGGGCCAGCCGGCCCACGATCGCCTCGAGCAGCTCGCCCACCCCGCGGCCGTGCTCGGCCGAGATCGCGTACACCTCGCCGAACCCGAGCTCGTAGAACTCCGCGAGCGGGATCTCCTCCTCGGTGCGGGCGCTGTCGACCTTGTTCACCGCCACGAAGAGCGGCTTCCCCGCCCGGCGCAGGAGGTCGGCCACCGACCGATCGAGCCCGGTCGGGCCGGCCCGGCCGTCGACCACCAGCACCACGGCGGCGGCCTCGTCCACCGCCAGCTGGGCCTGCTGCCGGACCTGTCGGGTGAGCTGGTCGCGGGACTCCGGCTCGAAGCCGCCCGTGTCGACCACCGAGAGGAGCCGGCCGTCCCAGACCAGGTCGGCGTAGTTCCGGTCCCGGGTCACGCCCGGCACGTCCTCGACGATGGCGACGCGGCGGCCCGCCAGGCGGTTGAAGAGCGTCGACTTCCCCACGTTGGGGCGGCCCACCAGGGCGACCAGGGCGCTCACAGGCCGAACCTCCGCAGCGCCTGCTCGCGCTCGCTCCAGCGCTCCTCCACCCTGACGGTCAGGGAGAGGAACACCTTGCAGCCGAGGAGCCGCTCCAGGCTCTGCCGGGCCTTGGTCCCGATCGCCTTGAGCATCGCCCCGCCCTTGCCGATCACGATCGCCTTCTGCGAGGGGCGCTCGACCGAGATCAGCGCCGCGATCCGCACCAGCCCTCCCCGCTCGCGCCGGTCCGACTCGTCGAAGGCCTCCACCTCGACCGCCGCGGCGTACGGGATCTCCTGGCGCGTCTGGAGCATCACCTGCTCGCGCACGTACTCGGCGGCCAGCTGCCGCTCCGCCTGGTCGGTGAGGACGTCGGGCGGGAAGAGCGGCGCCTCCGCCTCCGGCGCCAGCCGGCCGAGGACCTCCACCACCGCCTCCACGTTCTCCCCGGTCAGGGCGGAGAAGGGCACGATCTCCGCCCAGGCGTGCAGGTCCTTGTACGCGTCGATCACCGGGAGGAGCGAGAGGCGGGGCGCGCGGTCCATCTTGTTCACGCCCAGGACGGCGGGCTTCCCGCTGCGCGCCACCTCGGCCGCCGCCCAGCGGGTGGCCTCGCCGATCTCCACCCGCCCCTCGGGCCCGGTGCCGGCCTCGACCAGCATCAGGACCAGGTCGACCTCCCGGAGCGTGCCCAGGGCGGTCTCCACCATCCGCCGGTTGAGCGCCCCCTCGGCCCGGTGGAGCCCGGGGGTGTCGAAGAAGGCCAGCTGCAGGCCGGGGGCGTTGTGGATCCCCAGGATCCGGGTCCGTGTGGTCTGCGGCCGCGGCGAGACGATCGCCACGTGCTCGCGCAGGATCCGGTTGAGGAGGGTCGACTTCCCCACGTTGGGGCGGCCGACGATCCCGACGAAGCCGGCGCGGAACGGGGCTCTGCTCTTTCGGGCCATGAGGTGATCGCGCCCGCGGTCCGGCCGCTCGCGTCGAGCGGCCCCCGCGGGCGCCTGGGGTTCGGCGGTCGTCCGCCCGCCTAGGGCTGGGCGCCGCGGGTGATGGTGACCTTCTCCAGCTTGACCTTGGAGTTGCCGGTCCGGGTGATCTTCGGGATCAGCTCGGCGCCGCGCACCACCTCGCCGAAGATGGTATGGCCCTTGTTGAGCCAGGGCGTCTCCACCTCGGTGATGAAGAACTGCGACCCGTTGGTGTTGGGCCCGGCGTTGGCCATCGCCAGCAGGCCGGGCTTGGAGAAGACGTTGTCCGGCCCGATCTCGTCCTCGAACCGGTAGCCCGGGCCCCCGGTGCCCGTGCCCAGGGGATCTCCCCCCTGGATCATGAAGTCGGGGATGACGCGGTGGAAGATCGTCCCGTCGTACAGCGGCCGCTTCGCCTTCTGGCCGCTCTTCGGGTCGGTCCACTCGCGCGTCCCCTCCGCCAGCTCGACGAAGTTGGCGACCGTCTTGGGCGCCTTCTCCGGAAGGAGCTTCACCACGATCTCGCCGAGCGAGGTCGTGAAGGTCGCGTAGAGCTGCTCCGCCATGGCTCCTCCGATCGGCCGGCCGCGCGGGCCGGCCCGGCTACTTGCAGGTGGGCGGCTTGCTGCCGATGACGACCTTCTCGAGGCGGGTCTGCGAGGCGCCGGCCCGAGCGATCTGCCCGACCAGCTCGCAGCCGCACACGCCCAGGCCGAAGCGGGTGTAGCCGCAGACCCCCGAGGCCGAGTCGCAGGCGCGCGGCTCGAGCTGCGGGACGGCCGCGCCGGCCCCCTCGGTGATGAAGAACTGCGACCCGTTGGTGTTGGGCCCGGCGTTGGCCATCGCCAGGACGCAGGGCTTCTCGAAGAGCCTCGTGCCGGGGGGCGGCAGCTCGTCCTCGAACTTGTAGCCCGGGCCGGACACGCCGAAGGGGATCCCCTTGGCGCTGGTCGCGCCCAGCGGAGCCCCGCGGGTGGCCGGGTCGCCGCCCTGGATCATGAACCCCGGGATCACGCGGTGGAAGAGCGTACCGTCGAAGTAGGCGCCCTTCCGCGGCTCGTTGGTGAGCGCGTCCCGGTACTCCTTCTTGCCGGTGGCGAGCTCCACGAAGTTGGCCACGGCCTTCGGCGCCTCGGCCGAGAGGAGCTTCACGCCGATCTTGCCGCGCGAGGTCTCGAGGAGGGCGTAGAGGTCCTTCCCCGCCTCCTTCTTGGCGGGTTCGGGCTTGGCGGGGGCCTGGGCGCGCGCGGCGCCGGCCCCGAGCGACACGCAGAGTGCGAGGACGAGCGAGGTGGTCTTCGTCATATGCGGCGGGATGCTAGCCGCGGGGGGCGGGCGCGGCAAATGAAATGAGGACGGGCTCAGCGGGCGGAGCGCCCCCCCTTGCGGGCCCGCCGGGTGACGGGCTTCCGGGCCGGCCGCACCCGGGAGCCGGTCCGCTTGGCGGGGGTGATCCGGACCGGGCGCTTCCGGCCGCCGGGGCGCGCGGGCCCCTCTCCTCCCGGAGGAGGCGGCGGGCGCTCCGCCGCCGGCCCGGGGGCGACCGGAGCGCAGGCCGCCTCGGCGGGCGGTGGAGGCGGCTCGGCGAGGGGAACGGCCGCCTCGGGCGCGGCGGCCGGCGGCTCGCCCTCCGCGAAGCGGCGGCCCAGGTGATCGAGCGCCAGCCGCGCGGCCGCCTGCTCGGCGTCCTTCTTCGAGCGGCCCGCGCCGCGGCCGAGGACCTCTCCCCGCAGGTCGGTCTCCACCTCGAAGACCTTGGAGTGATCGGGCCCGTGCTCCGCCACCACCCGGTAGCGCGGGGTGGCCCGCAGCCGGCTCTGCGCCAGCTCCTGGAGCTGGGTCTTGAAGTCGCGATCGAGCGTCCCGGCGGCGGCCCGGGCGAAGGCCTCTCCCAGGAAGCGATCCACCACCCCGAGGACCGGCGCGATCCCGCCGCCGAGGTAGAGCGCGGCGATCACCGCCTCGAGCGCGTCGGCCAGGAGCGAGTCCTTCTGGCGCCCGCCGGTCAGCTCCTCCCCGCGCCCGAGCCGGAGCAAGGTGCCCAGGTCCAGCGCCCGCGCCAGCTCGGAGAGCCCCTGCTCGTCGACCACCGCGGCCCGCAGCTTGGACAGCTCCCCCTCCTGCGCGCCGGGGAACCGCTCCATCAGCCGCTGCGAGACCGCCAGGTCGATGACCGCGTCGCCCAGGAACTCGAGCCGCTCGCTGTCGCGGAGGCCGGGCTCGTCCCGGTGCTCGTTGACGTACGACTTGTGCGTCAGGGCGGCGAGGGCCAGCGCGCGATCGGGGAGGGGCGCGCCGAGCCGTGCCTCCAGGGCGGCCACCGGATCGCAGGCCTCGTCGGCTCCCGCCGGGAGGGGCGGCGCCGGGCGTCCGTCGCTCATCGCCCGCCCCCTTGTTCCTCGGGCGCGCCCAGCCGCGCCGCGAGCTCCTCGGCGAGCTGGTAGGGATCGGCGTCGCGCGCCGCGATCCGCGCCGCCACCGCATCCAGCCGCCCGAGCTCCGCCTCCAGCCGCGCCAGGGCCCCGGCCAGGAGCCGCTCCCGGAGGATGGTGACGAAGGCGGCCCGGGCGCGGTCGATCTCGCGGCGGTGCCGCTCGCCGCTCGCGTCCTGGTGGGACCGGTGGCGCTCCACCGCCTCGGCCAGGGCGTCGATCCCCTCCCCGCGGGTGGCCACCGTCCGGACAATGGGCGGCTCCCACCCCTCGACCGGCGGCGCGGCCGGCAGGGCGCAGCCGGCCGGGAGCGGCCGGTGCGCGGCGTCGTGCTCGACCGGGCGCGCCTGCACGCTGCGACGCAGCTCGAGGAGGGTCTGCAGGTCGCGGACCGTCCGGTCGGCACCCTCCCGGTCGGCCTTGTTGACCGCGAAGACGTCCGCGATCTCGAGGACCCCGGCCTTGATCGCCTGGACGTCGTCGCCCAGCCCCGGGACCGCCACCACGACCACGGTGTGCGCCAGCGAGGCCACCTCGACCTCGTCCTGGCCCACCCCGACCGTCTCCACCAGGATCACGTCCTTCCCCATCGCGTCCATCACCTGCACCAGCTCGGCGGTGGAGCGGGAGAGGCCGCCCAGGTGGCCGCGGGTCCCGAGCGACCGGATGAAGACCCCCGGGTCCAGGGCGTGGTCCTGCATCCGGATCCGGTCGCCCAGGATCGCCCCCCCGGTGAAGGGGCTCGTGGGATCCACCGCCACCACCCCGACGCTCCTCCCCGCCCGCCGGTGGTGGGCGATGAGCCGGTCGGTGAGCGACGACTTGCCGGCGCCCGGCGCCCCGGTCAGCCCGACCACGTAGGCGCGGCCGGTCCGGGGGAGCAGCGTCCGGAGGATCGCCTCGGCGCTCGGGAGGCGGTCGTCCAGATCGCGCATCAGGCGGGCCGCGGCCCGGACGTCGCCCGCCAGCACCCGCTCGGCGATGCCGTTCAGGCCCATCAGTACGCCGCCGCCTCGGGCACGAAGTTGGCCACCAGGATCGCCGCCGACATCTTGCGGGGCGCCCCCATCGGCTGCCGGCCCCGGTCGAGCTGCCGGTAGATGACGTCCCCGCCCTGGAGCCCGTCGATGTGGATGAGCAGCCGCCAGCCGCCCCGGTCCTGGGAGAAGACCGCCTCGAAGTCGGCGCGCTTGAGGACCCGGGCAGCGCCGTAGGGACGGCCGTCGATGTCGGTCCCGACGTACCGGATCTCGTCCCGGTCCGCCTCCTCCACCACCACGTTCATCACCCAGACCTCTCCCGGGTGGGGCATGAGGTGGCCGGGGACCTCTCCCGAGGGCGCGCCCGCCTCCGGGCCGGCGGCCGGCTCCGGCTCGGCCTCCGCCGCGCCCAGCGCCAGCGCCACCACCTTCCGCGTCCCGGGGAAGTCGGCCAGCTCGAACCGGTCCGCCCAGACGTCGCCACTCGGGCCGATGAGGCGGCCGCGGAACCGGGTCCCCATCTCGCGCGCCGCCACGAAGCGGTAGCGGGTGTTGGCGTGGACGAACTCCTGGACCAGCTCCACCATCGCGTTGGGCGCGAGGATCGCCTCCTCGCCGAACACCCGGGCGAGCGTGGCCAGCGTGAGCGCGTTCCGCGGCGGGGGGGTGGCGGTGAGGCCCCCGGGCGCCGCCGGGGAGGGCGCGGCCGGCCGGGGACCGGCCTGCATCCGGGGGACGGCGGCCGAGAGGTAGACCTCGAGGTCGGTCCGGCTCCCGTGCTCGGCCAGCTCGAGCGGAGGGAACTGCGCCGAGACCTCGAACGGACGGCCGCCCACCGGAGCCACCCGCGCCACCCGCACCGCCTCGGACGTGCCCAGGATCTCGAAGGCGTGGGTGGCGGTCTTGATCACGGCCCGGATCGCCACCCGCTCCGCGTCCACCGAGACCTCGAGCCCCAGGGCGCGCATCCGGGCCGCCACGTCCTGGAGAGCGGCGCCGCAGCGGGCCAAGCCCTGGGCGATCGCCTGCTCGAGCGCCTGGGCCCGCTCGTGCTCGTAGAAGCCGACCTCCCCCAGGGCGGAGAGCGGCGGATCGAGGAAGCGCAGGTGATCGTGCCCCACCACCACGAAGCGGGCCCGGGGGACCGCCTGCCCGGTGGCGGGGTGGACGACGCGCCCGGCGAAGGCCAGCTCGCCCTCGAGCGTCTCGCGATCCGCGCCCAGCCGGACCTGGATCCCCAGGGCGGAGAGCTTGCGCGAGGCGATCTGGTTCAGGCGCTCGCGCGGGATCTTGCCGATGATGGTGTGCTCGCCCTCGGACATGTTCCTCACCGGAGACGGGCGCGCGGCTCGGGCGCGCTCCGTTCCATGGCGCGCAGCCTACCTCAGAACCTGGCGCGAGATGACCATCCGCTGCACCTCGCTCGTCCCCTCCCCGATCTCGGTCAGCTTCGCGTCGCGGAGGTACCGCTCCACCGGGAAGTCGCGGGTGTAGCCGTAGCCCCCGTGGATCTGGACCGCGCGGGAGGCGGCGCGCATGGCGGCCTCGCTGGCGAAGAGCTTGGCCATGGAGGCCTCCTGGCCGAAGCGTAGGCCCGCGTCGCACAGGGCGGCCGCCCGGTGGACGAGCAGCCGGGCGGCCGCGGTCTCCGTGGCCATGTCCGCGAGCATGAAGGCGATCGCCTGGAACCGGGCGATGGGCTGGCCGAACGCCCGCCGCTCCAGGGCGTAGGCGCGGGCCTCCTCCAGCGCCCCCCGGCCCAGGCCGACGGCGAGGGCCCCGATGCCGATCCGCCCCCGATCCAGGATCTGCAGGGTGTTCAGGAACCCCTCGTTCACCGCCCCCAGCCGCCGCTCGTCCCCGACCTCGACCTCCTCCAGCACCAGCTCGGCGGTGTCGGAGCTCCGCATCCCGAGCTTGCCGTGGATGGGGCGCTGGCTGAAGCCCGGCAGCCCCTTCTCCAGGACGAAGGCGGTGATGCCGTGCTGCTTGCGCCCCGGGTCGGTGACCGCCAGGACCACGAAGGTCCCGCCCACAGTCCCCTGGGTGATGAAGGTCTTGGTGCCGTTCAGCACCCAGCCCTCCCCCCGCCGCAGCGCGGTGGTGCGCATCGCCGCCGCGTCCGAGCCGCTCCCCGGCTCGGTCAACCCCCAGGCGGCGAGCCGCTCCCCGCGCGCCAGGGCGGGCAGGTAGCGGCGCCGCTGGGCCTCGGTCCCGAACCGGAGGATGTGCCCGGTGCCCAGCCCGTTGTGGCTCGCCACCGTGAGGGCGAGCGAGCCGTCGTACCGGGCCACCTCCTCGACCACCACCGCGACCGCCAGGGCCCCCAGGCCGGCGCCCCCGTACTCCTCCGGGACGGTGATCCCGAGGAGCCCCATCTCCCCGAGCCTGGCCACCACCTCGTGCGGGAACTCCCCGCGTTCGTCCCACTCGCGCGCCCGCGGCTTCACCTCCGCCTCGCAGAACACGCGCAGCGTCCGCTGGATCTCCTGGAGCTCCTCGGGCAGCTCGAAGTCCATCCGCCCCTCCTAGACCGGCGTCACGCCGTGCTTGCGCTCCCGGGGCGGCGCGTACCCGGCCGCCGCCATGCGGAACCGGCGGGAGAGCTCCTCCCGCAACCGCTCCCCGGGGATCACCGCGTCCACCACCAGCTCGCTCGCCAGCTTGAGCAGGTCGATGTCGCGCCGGTACTCCTCCCGGAGCGCGGCCACGTAGGCGGCCCGCTCGCCCTCCGGCCGCTCCTGGATCTTGTTGAAGTAGACGGCGTTGACCGCCGCCTCCGGCCCCATCACCGCGATCATCGCCTGGGGCAGGGCGAGGGTGGCCGAGGGGCCGAAGCCCGGCCCGTCCATGGCGTAGAGCCCGGCCCCGTAGGCCTTGCGCACCACCACGCAGATCCGGGGGACGGTCGCCTCGGAGACGGCGCTGATCATCTTGGCGCCGGCGCGGATGATGCCAGCCCGCTCCACCTTCGTCCCGATCATGAACCCGGGCACGTCGGCCAGGTAGAGCAGGGGCAGGTTGAAGGCGTCGCACAGCCAGATGAACCGGGCCGCCTTGTCGGCCGAGTCCACGAAGAGCACGCCCCCCTTCACCTTGGGCTGGTTGGCGAGGACGCCCACCGCCCGCCCCTCGATCCGCGCCAGGCCGGTGACCAGCTCCCCTGCCCAGAGCTGCTTCGCCTCGAGGAACGACCCCTCGTCCACGATCGCCTCGACGAGCTCCAGCATGTCGAAGGGCCGGTTCTGATCGGGCGGGACGATCTCGGCGACCGGCCGCGCGCCGAGGCGCGGCGGCCGCGCCGGGGCGTCGGGCGGCAGGGTGGCGTGGCTCCCGGGGAGGTAGGAGAACCAGCGCCGGGCGAGGGCGATCGCCTCCGCCTCGCCCTTGACCAGGAAGTCGCCGCAGCCGGAGACCGAGCAGTGCATCCTCGCCCCGCCCAGCTCCTCGAGCGAGACCTTCTCGCCGATGACCATCTCCGCCATCCGGGGAGAGCCCAGGTACATCGAGGCGTTCCCCTCGACCATGATCACCACGTCGCAGAAGGCCGGGATGTAGGCCCCGCCCGCCGCGGAGGGGCCGAACAGGAGGCAGATCTGGGGGACCAGTCCGGAGAGGTGGACCTCGTTGTGGAAGATCCGGCCCGCCCCGCGCCGCCCGGGGAACATCTCCACCTGGTCGGTGATCCGCGCCCCGGCGGAGTCGACCAGGTAGAAGAGCGGCAGCCGGCGGTCGGCCGCCACCTCCTGGATGCGGAGGATCTTCTCCACCGTCCGCGCACCCCAGCTCCCCGCCTTGACGGTGGAGTCGTTGGCCATCACGCAGACCGGGCGGCCGCCGATGGTCCCCGTCCCGGTCACCACCCCGTCGGCGGGCAGCTCCGGATCGAGGGCGTTGGCGAGGGCCCCGTCCTCGATCAGCGAGCCGGGGTCGAGGAGCAGCCGGAGCCGCTCCCGGACGAAGAGCTTCCCCTGCTCGGCGTTCTTGGCGTGGTAGCGCTCCGCCCCGCCCCGCTCCACCCGGGCGAGCTGCGCCTCCACCCGCTCGTCCGGGCCCGCCTCGCGCGGCGCCCCGGTGGCTCCCCTTCCGTCCGCGTCCATTGGGTCCCTCGCCTCCGTGGGCTCACTCGCCCCTGAACAGCGGCGGGCGCTTCTCCGCGAAGGCCCGGAGCGCCTCGCGGCGGTCCTCCGTGCCCAGGCAGTCCTGGTAGAGCCGGTTCTCGAGATCGAGCGCCTCCTCGAGCGGCAGGTGGAACCCGCCGTCGATGGCCCGCTTCGCCTGCCGGAGCGAGACCGGGGCGTTCCGGGCGATCCGCTCCGCCAGCGCGAGCGCGTCGGCGAGGAGCCGCTGCGGGGGGGCGAGCTGGGTCACCAGCCCCATCGCCAGGGCCTCCGCCGCCCCGATCCGGCGGGCGGTGAGGACCAGGTCCTTGGCCCGGGCGACGCCCACCAGGCGGGCGAGGCGCTGGGTCCCGCCACCCCCGGGGATGATCCCGAGCGACACCTCGGGGAGCCCGAGCTGGGCCCCGTCCGCGGCGATCCGCAGGTCGCAGGCCAGGGCGAGCTCGAGCCCGCCGCCCAGGGCGGCGCCGTTCAGGGCGGCGACGAAGGGCTGGGGCGCCCCCTCGATCCCGCGGAGCGCCGCCCGCAGCCCCTCGTGGAAGGCGTGCACCTCGCCGGCGCCCATCCGCGCCCGCTCCTTGAGGTCGGCGCCCGCGCAGAAGGCCTTGTCGCCCGTCCCGGTGAGCACGACGCAGCGCAGCTCCCGGTCCCCGGCGGCCCGCGCCAGGAGGGTCCTCAGCTCCCCCAGCATCGCCAGGGAGATCGAGTTGCGGCGCCCCTCGCCGTCGATGGTCCAGACCTCGATCCCGCCCTTCCGGTCGACCCGGAACTCCATCTCATGCCTCCGCGCGCGCCAGCTCGGCCTGGAGCGCCTTGCCGGGCAGCGTCCGCCCCACCAGCCGTTGCGCCAGCCCCCCGGCCGCGATCAGCCGGCCCCAGTCCACCCCGGTCTCGTAGCCCATCCCCTGGAGCATGTAGACCAGGTCCTCGGTCGCCAGGTTGCCCGACGCCCCGGGCGCGTAGGGGCAGCCGCCCAGGCCGCCGATGGAGGCGTCGAACGTGGTGAGCCCCGCCTCGAGCCCCACCAGCACGTTGGCGAGGGCGGTGCCCCGCGTGTCGTGCATGTGGAGCGCGAGCTGCTCGGGGCGGACGGTCCGGAGCAGCCGCTCCAGGATGCGGCGCGTCTGCCCCGGGGTCCCGACCCCGATGGTGTCGCCGAGCGAGACCTGGTGGCACCCGACGGCGAGGAGCCGCTCCACCACCGCCGCGGCCCGCTCCGGATCGACCGCCCCCTCGTACGGACACCCCCAGACCGTCGAGACGTAGCCCCTCACCTGCAGCCCCTGGGCGAGCGCCGCCGGGACGAGCCCCGCAAGGTCTGCGAGCGTCTCCTCGACGGAGCGGTTCAGGTTCATCCGGTTGTGCGTCTCCGAGGCGGAGAGGAAGACGGCCGCGTCGACGGGCGGGGCCGCCGCGAGCGCACCCCGGCGCGCCTCGAGGAGCCGCTCCAGCCCCCGGGCGTTCGGGACCAGCACCACGCAGCGGAGGCCGGGCGCGGCCGGGAGCGCGCGCGCCACCTCGGCCGCGTCCGCCAGCTGCGGGATCCAGCGCGGGGAGACGAAGCTCGTCGCCTCGATGCGGGAGAGCCCGGAGGCCGCCAGCGCCGCGATGAGCTCGAGCTTCTGGGACGTCTCCAGCGACCGGGGCTCGTTCTGGAGCCCGTCGCGGGGGCCGACCTCGTAGACGGTCACCCGGGGTGCCATCGGAGGGCATCCTAATCCGGAACGCCCCGGGGGGCCGGGCGAATCCCGGGCTGCGCCGGAGGGCGGAGCCGGTTAGCTAGGTACCGAGGGCAAAGGACGGACGATGACTGCAAGGAACGCCATGCTGCTCGCCCCCATCGCGGCCCTGTCGCTCGCCGCCGGGGCGCTCGCCGCCGAGGAGCCGTTCCGGATGATCTCGGTGGACGAGGTCGCCGGCTTGGTCGGCGCCAAGGACGCGCGGATCTACGACGCCAACAACGCCAAGGTGTACGCGGAGCGGCACGTCCCGGGGGCGGTGCACGTGTCCTACAAGGACCTCTCCGCCCGCGATCTGCCCGCCGATCACGCCACCCGGCTCGTCTTCTACTGCATGAACCCGCATTGAATGGCGAGCCACGAGGCCGCCCGGCGGGCGGTCGAGCTCGGTTACCAGAACGTCTACGTGATGCCGGACGGGATCGAGGGGTGGGCGAAGGCGGGCAAGCCCGTCGAGCGGGCGCCCTGACCGGCTCCCGGTCGCGATCCGGCGAAGGTCCTTCAGGTGAGCGCCGCGCGTCCCGGCCCGGCCGGGGCGCGCGGGTCGGCCCGGCGCCCGTTCAGGGGACGACCTGGAGCCCCGGCCGCGGGGCTGCCGGGCGCTCTTCCCCGCCCGCCTTGGCGGCGGCCTCGCCGAGGTGGGTGTGGATCTTCATCGAGCAGAACTTCGGGCCGCACATCGAGCAGAACTCCGCCGTCTTGAACGCTTCCTGGGGGAGGAACTCGTCGTGCTTGGCGCGGGCGGCGTCCGGGTCGAGCGAGAGCTCGAACTGCTGCTTCCAATCGAAGCCGTAGCGGGCCCGGGAGAGGGCGTCGTCGCGCTCGCGCGCCCCGGGGCGGTGCCGGGCGACGTCGGCGGCGTGGGCGGCGATCTTGTAGGCCACGATCCCGGCGCGGACGTCGTCCGCGTCCGGGAGGCCGAGGTGCTCGGCGGGGGTCACGTAGCAGAGCATGGCCGCGCCGTGCTGGGCGGCCACCGCCGCGCCGATGGCGCTGGTGATGTGGTCGTAGCCGGGGGCGATGTCGGTGACGAGCGGCCCGAGGACGTAGAACGGCGCCTCGTCGCAGAGCTCCCGCTCCTTCTCCATGTTCATGGGGATCTGGTCGAGGGGGACGTGGCCCGGCCCCTCCACCATCACCTGCACCCCGTGCTTCCAGGCCTTGCGGGTCAGGTCCCCGAGGACCTTCAGCTCCGCGAACTGGGCGGCGTCCGAGGCGTCGGCCAGGCAGCCCGGGCGCAGCCCGTCCCCGAGGGAGAAGGTGACGTCGTACTTCTTGAAGATCTCGCAGAGGTCCTCGAAGTGGGTGAAGAACGGGTTCTCCCCCCGGTTGGCGAGCATCCACTGCGCCATGAGGGCGCCGCCGCGGGAGACGATCCCGGTGATCCGGTGGGCCGCCATGGGGACGAAGTCCCGCAGCACCCCGGCGTGGATGGTCATGTAGTCCACGCCCTGGGCGGCCTGGGCCTCCACGATCTCGAGCATCAGCTCGGGCGTGAGGTCGGCGACGTCCTTCACGTGGGCCAGGCACTCGTAGATGGGCACGGTGCCCACCGGGAGCGGGCTGGCGCGGAGGATCGCCTCGCGGATCTGGGGGATGTCGCCGCCGGTGGAGAGGTCCATCACCGTGTCCGCCCCGTACTTGAGGCAGACCCGGAGCTTCTCCAGCTCCCCGGCGACGTCGGAGGTCACCTGGCTGTTGCCGATGTTCGCGTTGATCTTGCAGGTGGCGGCCACCCCGATCCCGAGGGGCTGGAGCTCCGGGTGCCGGACGTTGGCGGGGATCACCATCCGGCCGCGGGCGACCTCGTCCCGCACCCGCTCCGGCTCGATCCGCTCGCGGGCCGCCACGAAGGCCATCTCGTCGGTGATGAGGCCCGATCGCGCCAGGGCCATCTGGCTCTGGTTCGGCAGCCCCCGTCGCTTGGCGATCCATTCGGCGCGCATCTCGGCATCCCTCTGAGGAAAGCGTGTGGGTGGGTGACGCTAGTCCCGCCCCCGTGCCCTGTCAACGTGTCGCACCCCCGGAAAGCCCGCTGCTTCCCGGGGGTTCCACGCCGGGTTCGGCGCCCGCCCCGGCTGGCGAGCGCCCGCTCGACCCCGCGCCCGGCGAGGTCAGCGCAGCGCCGCGAAGGCGCTCCGGCCGGCGTAGCGAGCGGTCTTCCCCAGCTCCCCCTCGATCCGGAGGAGCTGGTTGTACTTCGCGATCCGGTCCGTCCGGGACGCCGAGCCGGTCTTGATCTGTCCGCAGTCGCAGGCGACCGCAAGGTCGGCGATGGTCGTGTCCTCGGTCTCCCCCGAACGATGGCTCATCACGCTGGTGAACCCGGCCCGGTGGGCCATCCGGACCGCCTCGAGCGTCTCGGTGAGCGAGCCGATCTGGTTCACCTTGACCAGGATGGAGTTCGACACCCCCTCCTGGATCCCGCGGGCGAGCCGGGTGACGTTGGTGACGAACACGTCGTCGCCCACCAGCTGGATCTTACCGCCCAGCCGCTCGGTGAGGAGCTTCCAGGTGGCCCAGTCGTTCTCGTCGCAGCCGTCCTCGATCGATACGATGGGGTACTTGGCCACCAGCCCGGCGTAGAATTCGACCAGCCCCTTGCCGTCGAAGGTCTTCCCCTCGCCCTCGAGCACGTACTTCTTGCTCCCCGCGTCGTAGAACTCGCTCGAGGCGCAGTCGAGCGCCAGCGCCACCTGCTCACCGGCCTCGAGGCCGGCGGCGGCGATCGCCTCCATGATCACCGCCAGCGCCTCCTCGTTGGAGCCGAGGCTCGGGGCGTACCCGCCCTCGTCGCCCACCCCGGTGGCCGCGCCCTTCCCCTTCAGAACCTTCTTCAGCGCGTGGAAGATCTCCGCCCCGTAGCGGAGCCCCTCGGCGAAGGTGGGCGCGCCCAGGGGGACCACCATGAACTCCTGGATGTCCACGTTCGAGTCGGCGTGGGCGCCCCCGTTCAGGATGTTCATCAGCGGGACCGGGAGGGTCCGGGCGCTGACCCCACCCACGTAGCGGTACAAGGGGAGGCCGTGGGCCTGGGCCGCCGCCTTGGCCGCCGCCAGCGAGACGCCGAGGATGGCGTTCGCCCCCAGCTTCGCCTTGGTGGGCGTGCCGTCGAGCTCGATCATCCGGGTGTCGAGGGCGACCTGGTCGGAGGCGTCCATGCCCACCACCGCCGGGCCGATCGCGTCGATGACGTTCGCCACCGCCTTGCGCACGCCCTTGCCCAGGTACCGGCCCTTGTCGCCGTCCCGGAGCTCGAGGGCCTCGTGCTCGCCGGTGGAGGCGCCCGAGGGGACGGCCGCGCGGCCCACGTCACCGGTGGCCACCGCCACCTCGACCTCCACCGTCGGGTTCCCGCGGGAATCGAGGATCTCCCGGGCGGTCACGTTGATGATCTCGGTCATGGCGCTGGTCCTCCCGCGGGGCGGCGCGCTTCGCCGGCGGCCCGCACAGGTGGGTGAATGTGCCCGCCGGTCGGCGGCGGCGTCAACCGGATTCGCGGACCGGGAAAAAAGGCGCCGGACCACGCGGTCCCGCGCCCTGGAGCCGGCGCTCGCCGGTGGCGAGCCCCGCGCTGCGTGCCTCGAGGCTAGCCCGAGTAGTCGATGATCACGACGCCGCGGTCTTGATCGCCGCCGTCCTCCTGGTCGGGACGGCTGGAGGGCTGTGCCGGGGCGGTGGGGACGGGGAGCTCGACCACCGGGCGGTCGTCCTGCGACCGCTCCCGCTCTCGCCGCTTGATCTCCTCGATGACGTAGGCGTCCAGCATCGCGATCTCCTGCCTCGTCTTCGTGCCGCGTCCTCTCAGAGCTTCTGCAAGCCGCGTTCCGGCGATCCCTCCCCCTCGTTTCGCGCTCTCCAGGCGTCCTTAACGACTCCCCGCTCGCCTCGCCAATTCACGAGTACTCGACACCACACCCCACATTCCAAGTAGCACCCGGCCCTCCGGGGGGTCAAGGCGCCCCAGGACGTCGTTTGCTCACATCGACCGGCGCTCCCGCGGGGCGGGCTGCCGCTGCCACGGCGGCGTGCAGCCTGTTCACGGAGACGGCAGCACCCAGGCGCCTTCCCGCCGGTCAGCCGCGCTCCGCCCGGGCCTTGAACGCCTCGAGCGTCTTCGGAAGCTGGACGCGCGTCAGCTCGTCGCTCACCCGGTCCATGACGACCTGCGGCACGAGGGGCGGCCTGGCGATCTGGATCTCGACCGAGTAGTGCGCCCGGGTCCGGCCCTGCTCGGGGCGAAGCTCCCATGACCCATTCGACACCTTCATGAGCTCTCCCGAGACGAGCGACCAGGTGAGCTTGCGCGGTGGCTCCTCGACGTGGCGCAGGACGTAGCGGATCCGCTTGATCCCGAGGTCGAGCTCGTACTCCACCAGGTTCCCGTCCCCCGGCAGGACCCGGCAGCCCAGGATCCCCGGGACGAACTCGGGGTAGCGGTCGTAGTCCACCACGATGTCCCAGAACTTCTCGACCGGGGTCTCGATCAGGATCTCTCGCGTGACGACGGACATGGGCTCCCCGCGCCTCCCGGCGACGTCTCCACCACCGTAACCCGCCTCCGCGAGCCGCGCCCGGCGCAGCCGGCTCCGCCGCTCACCCCTTGGGGTGCTCGAGGGGCGTCTCCCCGCTCGTCAGCCGCTGGCGGACCTCCGGGGGCAGGCGCCGGATCCGGCCCTCGCCGTCGACGCAGGCGTGCAGCGTGGAGCCGGTGGCGAGCAGGTCCGGCCCCCGCACCACCCGGTAGCCGAAGCGGGCCGAGGCCCGGCGCAGCTCGGCGAGCGAGATCTCGACGGTGATCAGGTCGTCGTAGCGGGCCGGGCTCACGTAGCTCACCTGCGCCTCGGCCACCGGGAGCTGCAGCCCGTGGACCTCCTCCAGGTCGCGGTACCGCAGCCCCTTCGCCCGGACGAACTCGTTCCGCGCCGCCTCGAAGTAGCGCAGGTAGTTCGCGTAGTAGACGACGCCCATCCGGTCGGTGTCGCCGTAGATCACGCGGATGTCGGTCCTCTCCATCCCGTCCTCGGGCGCGGCCGGGCGCGCCGCCGCTCAGACGCTCTCGATCCGGATGAGGCGCGTGGGGGCGAGCGTGGTCGGATCGCGGTCGATCTCGGCGATGGCCGCCCGCAGGTCGGCCTCGCGCGCCACGTGGGTGACGATCACCAGCGGGACCGGCTTGCCCTCGTCGTTCTGCTCGTGCTGCTGCACCGCCGCGATCGAGATCCGGCGGGAGGCGAGCTGCGAGGCGATCCGCGCCAGCACGCCGGGCGTGTCCTTCACCCCGAAGCGCAGGTAGTAGGCGCAGCGGATCTCGTCGTGGCGCCGGAGCGCCACGAGCGGCCGGGCAGGGGGCAGCGGGACGCGGCCCGGGCTCTCCGCCAGGATGTTGCGGGTCAGGTCGATGATGTCCGAGACCACCGCGCTCCCGGTGGGCATCGCGCCCGCCCCCTGGCCGTAGAGCATCGAGGGGCCGAGCGCATCGGAGTGGAGCACCACCGCGTTCATGGCGCCGCGCACGCCGGCGAGCAGGGAACCGGCGGGGATGAAGGCCGGGTGGACCCGGGCCTCGAGCCGGTCCAGCCCGCCCTCCTCGCCAGGGCTGGAGCGCCGCGCCACCGCCAGCAGCTTCAGGGCGTAGCCGAACTCGCGGGCCCAGCGGAAGTCCTCCGGCTGGAGCCCCATGATCCCCTCGGTGAGCACGTCGGCGGGCATGAGGCGCGCCCCGAAGGCGAGCTGCGCGAGCACGCAGAGCTTCTGGGCCGCGTCCCCGCCCGACACGTCCAGGGTGGGATCGGTCTCGGCGTAGCCGAGCCGCTGCGCCTCCGCCAGGGCGACCTCGATGGGCTCGCCCTTCTCCGCCATGGCGGTGAGGATGAAGTTGGTCGTCCCGTTGACGATGCCGTGGAGGGCGGTGATCCGGTCGGAGGCGAGCGCCTCCCGGAGGGTGCGGATGATCGGAACCCCGCCGCAGACCGCCGCCTCGTAGTAGACGTCCACGCCCCTCTCGCGGGCGAGCTTGAAGATCTCGTCCCCGCGGGCGGCGAGCAGCGCCTTGTTGGCGGTGACCACGTGCTTGCCGCGCTCCATCGCCCCGCGGACCAGCTCGAACGCCTGGTCGACGCCGCCGATCAGCTCCACCACCACCGCCACCTGGGGGTCCTCGAGCAGGTCCTCGAACCGGGTCGTGACCAGGGCCCGATCCACGTCCACGGCGCGGGGCTTCTCCGTGTCGCGCACCACCACCCGGCGCACCACGATCCGCGCCCCGAGGCGCGCCTCGATGTCCCCGGCGTGGCGGCGCAGGATCGACATCACCCCGCCCCCGACCACGCCGAACCCGGCGATCCCGATTCCCACCTCGCGCATGCTCACCTTCCCTCGATCCGGTACGACTGCAGCACCGCCCTGACCTGGGGCGCCGCCTTGTCCTCGACCACCGCCCAGGTCTCGATCCGCACCGGCCCCACCCCCGGCGCGTAGGAGATCTCGAGGACGGTGTCGGTGCCGGCGTTGACGCGGTTGTGCGCCCGGACCCGGACGCAGCCCTGGAACCTCCCCGCCGGCGTCTCCACGGTCTCCCCCACCCCGGCGATCTCGTAGCGCTCGGTGGAGCCCACCGAGACCACCGAGCTCCAGGAGTTGCCACGGGTGATGGGACCGCAGAGCAGCCGCCGGAGCCGGTCGTGGACGCAGTCGGCGTCGGCGCGGAGCTCGCCCCGCTCGTTGTCGCGGAAGTACCCGTCGGCGCCGCGCTCCAGGATGCGGACCGTGCGCCGGGTGCCCCGCTGCGCGGGCGGCAGCGCCGGGGACTCGTCGACGTAGATCCACTGGTTCCCCACCGCGAGCGGGAAGAAGGCGGCGGCGCCGCCGGAGGTGGGGGCGGCCGCGGAGGCGCTCGGGCCGGCGCAGGCGAGGGCCAGGGACGAGGCGAGGAGCAGGGCGAGGAGGCGGAGCACGGAGCGCATCTTACCGGAAAACCCCGGCGGCCCAAGGCCGGCGCCCCGGTCCCTCATCGGCCGGTGGCGACTCCCCGGGCCTCCCGGGCCCGCGCCCGCATCTCCCCGAGCGCCTCCCGGGCGGCGCGGCGCACCCGGGGATCGGGGTGGCCCGCCTCGACGGTAAGGAGGTAGCCCTCCGCCTCCCGCCCCCCGATGTCGCCGATGATGCGCGCCACACGGGCGGTGAAGGCGCCGTCGCCGTTCCGGGAGACGTCGATGAGCGGCCCGACGGCCCGGGGGTCCTTGATCTGGGCGAGCGCCCCCACCGTGCGGTGCACGACCTCCGGATCCGGGTCCCGGAGCCGCCCCAGCAGGACGGGGACCGCCCCGGCCTCGCGGCGCTCGCCGAGCACCCGGGCGGCTCGCTCCCGCACCCGCGGGTCCTGGGCGTCGAGGTCCCGGATCACCTGGGCGGTCGCCTTGGCGTCCTCGGCGAACGCCAGCGCCAGGCCCTCGGCCGCCTCCCGGGTAGCGGCCTCCAGCGCCGCCCCCCAGGCCTGCCCCGTGCCCCCGGCGCCGACCGCGGCCGAGCCGCTGCCGGTCTCGCGGGCCGTCGAGCCGCCCTTGAGCGGCTCGAGCTCGATCTCCACCGCCGCCTCGACGCGCACCGCGCCCTGGGCCTGGGGGGGAGCCAGCCGGACGGCGATCACGTCGACGCGGGCCCGATAGGCCCGCTCGCCCTCCCCGCTCCGGAACCCGGCGCGGCCCAGCGCGTCCCGGGCGGCCGCTTCCAGCGTCGCCGGGGCGATCCCGGTCTCTTGGAGCGGCCCGGCGAGCGCGCTGTCGGCCAGCCGCACGCTCGCCACCCGCACCGGCGGCGGGGAGCCCTGGCAGGCCGTGGCCGCCAGGACGAGCGACGTGAGCCCGGCCCGGGCGGAGAGGATCGGACGGCGGCGGTGCATGGCCGGCCCGGAGCTCAGCTCCCCGAGCCCTCGCCGCCGGACGGAGCCGGGGGCGGGGGCGGGGGCGGCTCCTCGCGCGGGGCGGCCTCGGGGGCGGGCCCGCCCGCCGGCGCGCCGGCCGCCGCTTCGCCCGGCCCGGCCGCGCCGCCCTGGGCGGTCCCCTCGCCCCGCCCGCGACCCCGCCCGCCGCGGCGACGGCGGCGACGGCGACGACGGCGGCGCTCTCCGCCCTGGTCGGCAGGAGCCTCCGGCCCCGCGGCGGCGCCCGCCTCGGCGCCCTCCTCGTCTCCCTCGGGACCCTCCTCCCCGTCGTCCTCCTCCGCCGGCCCGGCGGGCCCCAGGTCGTCGCTCTGGGCGGCCACCTCGACCGTGGGGATGTCCGCGAGGGCGGGCTCGCGCTCCTCCTCGGAGCCCGAGGCCGTCACCTCGCCGGGCACGACCTCGCCGCCCGGCGATCCGGCCGGCTCGTCCCTCGCCTCCTCGCGGCGTCCCTCGCGGCCCTCGCGCCCCTCCCGGCGCTCCTCGCGCCGCTCGCCGTCGCGCCGATCCCGCTCCTCGCGGCGCCCGCGGCGGGCCGTCTCCTCCTGTCCGGCCGCCTCGCCGGCGGCGGCGAAGAACGCCTCGTCGACCTCGGGGAGCACCACCGGGACGCAGCCGACCCCGGACTCGGCCAGCGCCTCGGCCAGGGCCTCGCCGCAGAGGAGCACGACCGGCAGCTGGCCGGCCGCGGTCGCCTCGGCCCGGCTCTCCCGGGCGGCCTCCCCGGTGCTCACCACCACGCCGATCTGGGCGCCGTAGTGGCCGAGGTCCCGGCGCAGCTCGGAGACCTCGCGGCGCCCGACGTCCGCGCCGCTGCGCACCACGCGGATCCCGTGCCGCAGCTCGGCGAGCCCCATCCGCCGCCGGGCGGTGTAGATGGCGTGCTCGCGCCCGCGCTTCGCCACCTTGAGGTCGCGATACCCGAGCTTCTCGAGCATCCTCCCCACCACGTACTCGACGGTGGGTCCGTCGCACTCGCGCAGGCGGCGCCGCAGCGCGGCGAGCGAGGCCCGGCGCAGGTCCCCGGGACGGGCGGCGGCGAGCCCGGTCGCCGCGGCCGCCGGGCGCTCCCCGGGCTCCGGCTGGGCGATCAGGCTCACCAGCTCGCCGTCGATCTGGAAGAGGGCCCGGCGCCCGCTCCCCTCGCGCCGCCGGTTGTCCTCGGAGAGCGCGGCCGAGAGCGACCCGCTGTCCCGGACGAACGCGTCCGGCATGAGCAGCCGCTCCGCTCCCTGGGCGGCGATCTCCACGAAGGTGAGGGGCTTGGCAGCGCCGGCCAGGATCTCGTAGGCCACCTCGGCGGGCGGCGGGAACCGGCGGCCGCGCCGCTCCTCCTCCTCGCGGCGGCGGGGCCGACCCTCGCCGCGCCCGGTGGCGCGAGCGATGTCCCGGGACGGGACCGGATGGCGCTCCCGGCCCCGGTAGGGCAGCTCACCTTCGGGCGGGAGCTCGATGAGGTTGTCGAGCCCGAGCGGGTCCTCGTCGAGCCCCCACTCCGCCAGGGCGAAGGTGCCCTGCTGGACGGGGATCACTCGCCGCTCCGGCCGGGGGAGCCGGCAGTGCGCCACGAGCTGGTCGGCCATGGTGTCGTCCGGGATCTTGCCCACGTGGTCGAGCAGGCTCTCCCGGACGGCGATCTCGGCGATCTTCTTGAAGTGGAGAGGCTTCCCCTCGCGCCGCAGCACCTCGATGGCGGCTTCGGTGAAGGTCATGTACGTCCTTGCGGGATGGTCTGAAAGAAGATGGGGGCCGCGTTGCAGCAGGGAGAAGGTGCGGCCGCCTCGAAGGCTCTCATATTCGTGCCGTGGACCTCCCCTGTCAACGTTGAAAGTGCCTGATTCCGCGATGATTCTTCCGGATCGATGATCCGGATCCGGACGGGGGCCAGCTGGCGGGACGACCCGGCCGTGGCGGAGGCGCTCCGCCGCGCCGGCGCCCGTGCCACCGCGGGCGCGGCGCGCGCCATCGTCGACGCGCTCGCCATCGAGGTCGACGGGGTCGACATCGCCGCCGGCCGCGCCGAGGGAGCGCTCCTCCCATCCCTGGAAGCGCTCCTGCGCGCCGTGGCGAGGGTGGTGGCGGGTGAGCCCCACGCGGCCGTCACGTTCTCCGACGGCGCGCTCGAGCTCGTGCTGCGACGGCGGGGCCAGAGCGCGCTCCTCACCCTGGTGGCGCTGACGCGGCCGTCCCGCGTGCTGGCCCGGGACGTCGAGGTGGAGCTCGACGCCCTGGCCGCCGCCGCGCTCGAGGGGGCCGCCAGCTTCTGCCACGACCTCGCCGAGGTGGGGCTGGGCGCGGCGCGCGAGACCCGCCGGCTGCAGGCGGCGGCGCGCGATCTGCGGCGCACCGAGGCCGCCCCCGGGCCCCGGCCGCGCGCTCCGGTCCGCGCCCGCGGCCGCCCGGCGCCGGGCCGGGTCGCCTGCCTGGTCGAGCTCCTCGACGAGGAGGGTGTCCTGCTCGCCTACGAGGGCGGGCGGGCCGACCTCGGGTCGCTGCTCGCCCCCGGCCGCGTCCTCCTCACCGCGGGCGACGGCGCCCCGCTCGCCGCGCTGGGCGGCTACCCGTTCCTGGCGCTCCGGGATCTGGTCGCGGGGGCGGGCCGCGTGCTCGCCGCCTCGCGCCGGGCGGAGCCCTCGCTCCAGCTGGCGCTCCCGCGGGCGGGCCCGGCCACACCCGGCGCGCTCACCCTCGACCTCGCAGGCGGCACCGCGGCCCTCGGCCCGGGCGCCCCGCACCCCTGCCCTCCCCTGGACCTCGTCCGGGCGGTCGCCGGGGCCGCCCTCTCGCTCTGCCGGACCGCCCGGGCCCGGAACCCCCGCCAGGCGGAGAACGGCTACCTGGCGGAGCTCGAGTCGGCCGCCAGCGATCGGCTCGCCGAGGCCGACGAGCTCCGGGCCGGCGACCTCGCCCGGCCCGGGAGCGTCTCCCCGGGACCGCAGGCCGCTCCGGCACGGGCATCGCTCGCGCCCCTCGGCCCGGGGAGCCTGCGCCGCCTCACCTTCCGGCGCAGCTGGAGG
>DATKAL010000193.1:0-2006 GCA_035498135.1 Anaeromyxobacter sp. | reverse complement strand
GGCCCGCGTCCGACCTTGAGCGGGCCGGCGCCGCGGATGACGGTGGAGTGCCCCACCTTGACGCCGCCCACGTCGGTGATGGCGTTCCAGCGCCCCGGCTTGAAGCGGCCGAGGGGGATGCCGAGCTCGCGGGCGCGCACCCGCGGCCCCGGCGGAGGGGCGCCGGTGTCGGGCATGGGCAAGGAATACCGGAAACCCGGCGGGGCAGCGAGTTTCGGGCGGCCGGCGCCGCCCTACCCCACCGCCGGCCCGCCCGGCGGGGGCGCCCCGGAGGCGTCGCCGGACGCGTCGCCGCGCTCGGCCGCCGGCGCGCCCTCGCTCCCTGCGGCTCCCGGCGCCGGCGTCGCCTCCCCGCCCCGCGGCGCCGCCGCCGCCTCGCCGAGGGCGGCCACTCGCGCCGCCCGCCGCCGCTCGCGCTCCCGCTCCTGGTAGCGGCGGATGGCGGGGGAGAGGATCTCGCCGATCAGCCCCCGGTACTCGATCCCTGCCGCCTGGGCGATGAGCACCAGGTCGGACCACCCCGGGGCCAGGCCGGGGAGCGGGTTGGCCTCGATGAAGAAGAGCCGCCCCTCGGCGTCCATCCGGAAGTCGAGCCGGGCCACGTCTCGGCAGCCGAGGGCGGTGAAGCACTCCCGCGCGGCCTTCTCCAGCCGATCCAGCTCCCGCGGGGAGAGCCGGGCGGGCACGTCGTAGCGGATCCGGTCGTTCCAGTCCTGCTTCATCTCGAAGGAGTAGATCGGGGTGGGATCGCTGGCGTCGAGGAAGACGATCTCCATGGGCGGCAGGACCCGCGGGCGCCGCTCCCCCAGGAGCCCGACGGTGAACTCGCGGCCGGCGATGTAGCTCTCCACCAGGGCCGGCTGGCGGTACTTGGCGATCAGCTCCCGCGCCACCTCGCGGAGCTCGGCCTCGTCCCGGACGATCGACTTGCGTGTCACGCCCTTGGAGGTCCCCTCCGCCACCGGCTTGACCAGGAGCGGGAAGGCGAGCTCGCGGGGGAGCCGCTCCTTCCCGGTGTGGAGCACGGCGTAGTCGGGGGTGAGGATCCCGTGGGTCCGGACCATGCGCTTGGCGAGGGCCTTGTCGAGGGAGACGGAGAGCGCCGCCGGGTCCGAGCCGGTGTAGGGGATGTCGAGCAGCTCGAGCAGGGAGGGGACCTGGGACTCGCGGCTGCGCCCCTTGAACCCCTCGGCGATGTTGAAGACCACGTCCACCGGGGTGGAGGCGAGGACCACCGGCAGGTCCTGGGTCGCCTCCAGGTCGACCACCTCGTGGCCCCAGCTGGCGATCGCCTCGCGGATCGCCTGCAGGGTCTTCGGCGAGTCGTACTCCGCCTCGTCGTCCTGGTCGCCGGAGAGGTCGGGGGTGACCCGCTTCACGTTGAAGCTGAACCCGACCTTGAGCCGCTCGGTGCGCCGGGGCCGGCCGCGCCGGGCGCTCTTGTCCACGACCCCGCAGCGCTCCACCGCGCTGCGGATCACGGCCCCGAGGACCGCGTCGGCGTGGAGCCCCTCCAGGGCGGCGGCGGCGTAGATCCCGGCGCCGGGCTCGAGCGAGGGGAGGGCGTTGATCTCGAGGAAGTGGAGCTGGCCGTCGTCCCCCAGCCGCAGGTCGATCCGGCCCAGGTCGCGGATCCCCAGCACCCGGTAGACGGTCCGGCAGAGCTGGTGGATCCGCTCCGCCTGGGGCCGCTTCACCTTGGCGGGGGCGCGGACCGAGACCAGCCGGTCGAGCTTGGTCTTGAGCTCGTAGTCGTAGATGGCGTACCGGCGGGTGGACGAGGCGGCCTCGTCGATCACGTACTCCACCGGCTGGAGCACGCCGCCGCGCTCGGGGGCGGCGGCCTCGAGGAAGGGGACGGTCACGTCCCGGCCCACCACGTACTCCTCCACCAGGAGGCCGGCCGGGTAGCTCCGCAGCGCCTCGGCCACCACGGCGTGGAGCCGGAGGGGGTCCTCCACCACCGAGTCCTGGGTGATCCCCTTCGAGCTGCCCTCGAAGTTGGG
>DATKAL010000192.1:0-8315 GCA_035498135.1 Anaeromyxobacter sp. | reverse complement strand
TCTCCTACCTGCGCGCGAAGGCCGACACCCTCGGCATCCCGTCGAACTTCCTCGAGCGGACCGACATCCACATCCACTTCCCGGCCGGCGCCATTCCCAAGGACGGTCCCAGCGCCGGCGTGACCATCCTCACCGCCCTCGTCTCCCTGCTCACCGGGATCCGGGTGCGCTCCGACGTGGCCATGACCGGCGAGGTGACGCTCCGCGGGCTGGTCCTGCCGGTGGGCGGCATCAAGGAGAAGGTCCTGGCCGCGCACCGGGCGGGCATCAAGCGGGTCATCATCCCGGCGCGCAACGAGAAGGACCTGCTCGACGTGCCCGAGCAGGCGCGCAAGGAACTGGCGTTCGTCTTTGCCGGCCAGATGGACGAGGTCCTGGCGGCGGCGCTGGAGGAGAGCCCGGTCGGCCGGACGCCGCCGGCGCCTCCCGAGCCCGAGGGCGAGAAGAAGCCGGCCAAGAAGTCGGAGGAGGTGAGGGTCTAGGCCCCCGTCCGGCCGCGCCCGCGCGGGGTGGGCCGCTGTTAAGCTCGATCCGTGGCGCGCCTGGCGATCCTCACCGGCTCCACCGGCGCGGTGGCCGACGCCGTCGAGGCGGCGTTCGTCGGCGCGGGCGTCGCGGTCCACCGCCAGCCCGCCGGCGGGGGCGGGGCGCCTCGGACCGTGGAGGTCCAGGGCGCGGAGGTGGTCGTCCACCTCGGCCTGCGCACCCCCCGCGACCTGGCGGAGGACCTCCGGGCCCAGGTCGAGGCGGCGGCGGCCCTCGAGGCCGCGGCCCTGGCGCGCGAGGTGGGGGCCCGCCGCCTCATCCACGTGTCGACCGCCGGGGTCTACGGCCGGCCCCGGAACCTCCCTTGCCGGGAGGGCGAGCTCAAGGCGCCCCGCACGGCCTACGAGCGGATCCGCTGGCGCGCCGAGCAGGCGAGCTGGTCGGCCTTCCGCCGGGGCGCGCCGCTGACCGTCCTGCGCCCCACGATCCTCTACGGCCCGACGCTCCGGGGCGGGCCGGTGCGGGTCCTGGCGCTGGTCGCGCTCTTCAACAGGAAGCGGCGGCGGGTCCCCATCATCCGGCGCGGGCCGGTGGCGCACCTGGTCCACCTCGAGGACCTGGCCCGGGCGGTGGTCCACGTCGCCCAGCACCCCGACGAGCGGGCGGTCGTGGGGCGCGCCTTCAACGTGGGCGACGAGGCACCCCTCCCCCTGGCCGAGCACCTGGCGGCCGCCCTCACGGCCATGGGCTACGAGCCCGGCCGGATCCTCCCCACCTGGCCGCGGGTCACCGCCAGCCTGCTCTGGCTGGTGCGCCACGTCCCGGACCGGACCCTCCTCGCCGCCGTGAACACCCGCCTGGCGCGCGGCTGGCGCGAGCTGGCGGGGGACCGCGGCATGGCCGCGGCGCTCATCCCGCGCATCGACCGGGAGGCGCTCCACTGGATGAGCGCCGACCACTACTACGACACCGCCCGCCTGGCGGCGATCGGCTGGCGCCCGCGCCACCCGGTGGCCACGGCGGCCTTCCCGGAGACCATCCGTGCGCTGGTCGCCAACCAGCTCCTCCCCGGCTCGGGCGGCCGCGCCCTACCCGCCTGGTAGCCGGCTGCAGCTCTTTCCTCGGAGTGGCCCATCCCAGGCGCTCGTGTCATAGTGACGGCGCTCGATCCGGCGTGGATGTCGTGATCGGCGCGTTCCAGGCGACGGTCCGGGGAGAGCTGTGGTCGCAGGTGCGAGAGGCGGAGATGCTCACGGGGGGCTCCGCTCGGCGGAGCCGCCACGGGCGGGGGGAGCCGGCGTGATCCGGATGCTCGGCCGTTACGAGCTCCTCGAGCAGGTGGGTAGCGGCGGGATGTCGGTCGTCTACCGCGGCCGCGACACCGCCCTCGATCGCGAGGTCGCGGTGAAGCTCCTCCACCCGCACCTCGCCGCCGCCCCCGAGTCGCGGGCCCGCTTCTCCCGCGAGGCCCGCGCCGTGGCGCGCCTTTCCCACCCCGGGATCGTCGAGATCTTCGACTACGCCGGCGACGCCGCGGTCGAGAGCTACCTGGTCACCGAGTTCGTGCGCGGGCGGACCTTGCGGGCCTTCGCCGCCGAGGTCGGGTTCGGCCACCCGGAGATCGCGATGCTGGTCGGACGCGCCCTGGCCGACGCCCTGGTGCACGCCCACTCCGCCGGCGTCATCCACCGGGACCTCAAGCCGGAGAACGTCCTCGTCCACGAGGGCGAGCCGCCCGCCCTGAAGCTGGCCGACTTCGGCATCGCCCGGATCCTCACCTCCGACGAGCGGATGACCATGACCGGGGCGCTGGTGGGCTCGCCCCACCACATGGCCCCGGAGATCGTCGAGGGCAGGGACGCGGACGCCCGCAGCGACCTGTTCTCGCTCGGCACGCTCCTCTACTGGCTCGCCACCGGGAAGCTGCCCTTCGCCGCCTCGAACCCGACCGCCATCCTGCGCCGGGCGGTGACCGGGGACTTCGAGGATCCGCGGCAGCCCGAGCCGCGCGTCCCCGACGGCCTGGCCTCCCTGATCGCCCGCTGCCTCTCGGTCGACCCGGCCGCCCGGCCCGCCAGCGCCGCCGAGGTCCGCTCGGCGCTGGACCAGGTGCTGGCCGAGTGCGGCCTGGAGCGACCGGCCGAGGAGCTGCTCGCCTTCCTGCGCGATCCGCCCGAGTACAAGGCGCGCTTCCCTGCGCGCGCCGTGGCCGCCCTCACGGCGCGCGGGGACGAGGCCCTGGCCCGGGGCGCTCCGGCGCGGGCGCTCGGGTTCTACGGCCGGGTGCTCTCCATCGACCCCGAGAACGCCGAGGTCCTGGCCAAGCTGGCGCGCCTGGCCCGCCGCCGTCGGCTCCGCCGGGTCGCGCTCTGGACCGGCGGGGTGGCCGCTGCCCTCGCCCTGCTCGCCTGGGCCGGCCTCTCCCTCTCCCTCCGCTGGCACGCGGCCCCGGGCGGCGAGCCGCCCGCCGACACCGTCGAGGGCCCGGCCGCCGCCGGCCCTCCTCCGGAGGCGGAGGCGGAGCCGGCGCCCGCCCCCGCCCCGGCGCCGCAGGCCCCCGCCTCCCCGGTCCGCGCGCCCACGCCCGAGGCCGCCCCGTCCTCCGCCCCGCGCCCCGCCGCGGCGCACGCCACCCTCTCCGTCTACGTGCGCCCCTACGCCGAGCGCGCCCTGCTCGACGGCGTGGAGGTCGCCCGGGCGGCGCAGCAGGTCCAGTTCGACCTCGGCCCGGGGACGCACCTGATCCACATCGAGCACTCCTGCTGCGCCCCCTGGGAGCGGGAGGTGACCGCCAAGGAGGCCGCCGAGCAGCCCGAGATCCGGGTCCCCCTGGAGCCCCGCCCGGCGCGCCTGCGGGTGGAGGGCGATCCCGCGACGCGGGTCTACGTGGACGGCCGCCTGGTGGGGACCGCGGGGGAGTCGCAGCGAGCCCCGCTCGCGGTCCCCGTGCCGGCCGGGGGCGAGAGCCCGTACGAGGCCCCGGCCCGCGTCGACCTCCAGCTCGCGGGGGGCGCCGATCGCACCGTCCAGGTCCGGCTCAGGGCCGGCAGCGACCTGACCGTGGCCGCCCCGCCGCCGGAGCCCACCCCGTGAACGCCCTCCCGCTCCTGCTCGCGCTCGCCCTCCTCGCCCCGCCGGAGCTGAAGCGGGCCAAGGACAAGTTCGAGTTCGGGGCCTACGCCGACGCGGCCGGCGCCCTCCGGCAGCTCCTCGCCACCGACCACGGCCTCTCCCAGCAAGACGCGCTGGACGCCTACCGGATGCTGGGCATCTCCGAGTACCACCTCGGAGACATGAACCAGGCCCGGTCGGCCTTCGTGAACCTCCTCAGCTACGACCCGGACTACGCCCTCGATCCCTTCCTCGTGCCGCCGCCCATCGTGGAGTTCTTCGACCGGGTGAAGAAGGAGCACGAGCCCGAGCTGGCGCCGCTCCGCGAGCGCAAGCGCGCCCTGCGGGAGCAGCAGCGGCTCGAGGAGGAGGCCAAGCGCCGGCTGCTGGCGGAGGAGCAATCGCGGACCGGCCCTCCCACCAAGGTGATCCGGGTCCAGGAGCGGATCTACCTGTTCAACTGGCTCCCCCTGGGGGCGGGGCAGTTCCAGAACGGCGAGCGCGCCAAGGGGACGGCCATCGCCGCCGGCGAGCTCACCCTCGGGGCGATCAACATCGCCGCCCTCCTCCTCCACAACCAGATCGCCGGCGACTCCAGCCGGACCTGCGTCTCGGGCCAGCCCGGCTGCACCCGCCCGCCCTACACCGACTCGGACCGCACGCTGCTCTACCGGCTCGACGTCGTGAAGTACACCTCCGCCGCGCTGTTCTGGGCGCTCTACGCGTACGGCGTCTGGGACGCGCACCGGCACTTCGTCCCCATCGTCGAGACCGAGATCACCCCCGGCGGCCAGCCCGCCGGGGCGACCCTCAAGCTCGAGATCCCGTTCTAGGAGCGTTCGTGGCCACCCTCATCGTGAGAGGTCCGGACGGAGGCGAGCGCCAGGTGGCGCTCGTGAAGCGGATCACCAGCGTGGGGCAGGACGCCGAGAACGACGTCGCCATCTCCGACCCGGCCCTCCCCGCCACCGCCCTCCACATCCACTTCGACGGGAAGGACTTCAACGCCGCGGCCCACGAGGGCGCGGACATGACCGTCAACGGGAAGCGCCGGTCGGCCTGGCGGCTCGGCCCCGGCGACCGGATCCGGGTCGCCAGCTCGGAGCTGGTCTTCGACCCGGCCACCCGCGCGCCGGTCACGGTGCGCCCCCAGACCGGCCAGCGGCTCCTCGCCCTGGAGACCCTGGTCCGCTTCTCCGAGCGGCTCCTGGCGGCCACCGACCTGGCCCGGCTGCTCGACGAGCTGATGGACGCGCTCCTCGAGGTGACCCACGCCGACAAGGGGTTCCTCATCCTCCTCGAGGACGGGGAGGCGAGCGTCCGGGCGGCCCGGAACGTGGGCCGGGAGACCATCGAGGGGGCGCTCGACCGGGTCTCCGACTCGATCATCCGCAAGGTGGTGGACACCCGCCGGCCGCTGGTGGTGGCCGACGCGCTCCACGACTCGGAGTGGTCCGGGTCCTCCTCGGTGGTGAACCTGAAGCTCTGCTCGGTGATGTGCGCGCCGCTGATGGAGAAGGGCGACGTCTTCGGCGTCATCTACCTGGGCAACGACAACGTGGTCTCGCTCTTCGACGACCGCGCCCTGGAGGTCCTGACGGTCTTCACCGCCCAGGCCTCGCTCCTGGTCCAGAACGCGATGCTCCTCGACGCCCTCCGGCGCGAGAACCTCTCCCTCAAGGAGGCGATCTCCTCCAAGCAGTACGGCGAGCTGATCGGCTCGGGCGCCTCGATGCGCGAGGTGTACCGCCGCATCGAGAAGGTGGCCGGGACGGACATCTCGGTCCTGGTCACCGGCGAGACCGGGACCGGCAAGGAGGTGGTGGCCCGCGAGATCCACCGCCGCTCCCACCGGGCCGCCGGCCCGTTCGTGGCGGTCAACTGCGGGGCGATCCCCGAGGCGCTCCTCGAGTCGGAGCTGTTCGGTCACGTGAAGGGCGCCTTCACCGGGGCGATCGCCACCCGGGTCGGGCGCTTCCAGGCCGCCCACGGGGGCACCCTCTTCCTCGACGAGATCGGGGACATGCCCGCGGCGCTCCAGGTGAAGATCCTCCGCGCCCTGCAGGAGCGCGCGGTCACCAAGGTGGGCGACAGCCGGCCGGAGCCGGTGGACATCCGGGTGATCGCCGCCACCAACCGGGTCCTGGAGGAGGAGATCCGCAAGGGCACCTTCCGGGAGGACCTCTACTACCGGCTCAACGTGGTCTCGATCCAGCTCCCCCCGCTCCGCGACCGCGGCGAGGACCTGGCCGTGATCGCCAAGTACTTCCTGCAGCGCTGCGCGCGCGAGTTCGGCGTCAAGGTCCGCGGCTTCACCCCCGGGGCGCTGGTGGCGATGCGCAAGTACGCCTGGCCGGGCAACATCCGGGAGCTCGAGAACCGGATGAAGAAGGCGGTGGTGCTGGCCGACAAGGCGCTGGTCTCGGCCGAGGACCTCGACCTCCGCCCCGAGGTGCTGGAGCCCATCCTCCCCCTCGCCCAGGCGAAGGAAGAGTTCCAGAAGCGGTACATCAACGAGGTGCTGGAGCGGAACGCCGGGAACCGGACCAAGACCGCCAAGGACCTGGGGGTCGACCCGCGCACCATCTTCCGCCACCTGGAGAAGCTCGAGGCCGAGCGGCAAGGGCTGCCCCCCGCGCCCGAGGAGGACGAGGCGTGAGGCGCGTCCTGACCGCGGTGGCCCTGACGGCCGCGCTGGCCGGCTGCCCCATCCCGCAGCCGCTGCCGGAGTACAAGAGCGGCTCGGTGACGCCGCCGCGCATCCTGCAGGACGAGATCACCGTGGGCGGCGTCAAGGCGGTCTCCCAGCCGATCACGCCGGTACCGATCAGTTCATCTGGCGTCGCCTGCCCGACCAAGCCCTCGTACGAGCTGGCCGTGCGGCTCGTCGACACCAACACCATCGAGCAGGTGGAGGCGCGCTGGTTCGTGGACTACGTGGCGGACAACACCAACCTCAACACGCCGCGCCAGGACTCGACGGTGCCGGCCTCGCCCGACCAGTCGAACGTCATCCGGGTCGTGCCCCCGTACCACTTCGTCCCGTACGACTTCGACACCACGCCCGGACAGCCCGGCACCATCCACGTGGTCGAGCTGGTCGTGTCGAACAACTTCGATCCCGCCGGCGTGGCTGCGGATCCGCCCAACCGTGCTCCGGCCACCGGCTTCGAGTCCCAGACCTTCCGCTGGATCTTCGAAACGGTCGTAGCACCGTGCCCGCCGTGACGGGACTCAGCCCCGCTCCGGCGGCCGGGTGACCGCCTCCCGGGCCTGGAGCAGCGCCGCCGCCGCGTCGCGGGCCAGGTCGGCCTGGTCGCGGGCGAAGCGGTTGACCTGGGCGCGATAGGCGCGGTGCAGGGAGAGGACCGCGTCGCGCGCCCGGCGGAGCTCCTCGCGGCCGCCGAGCCGCTGGGGATCCGGGTCGCCGGCGTCGATCCGGCACCGGTCCGAGAGGTCGTCGACCCGCTGTTCCCAGTCCCGGGCCCAGGCCTCCCAGCGCCGGACGGCGTCCCCCTCCCCCACGTCCTCCGCCAACCGCCAGGCGCGCTGGTTCTGCTCGCGGTGGAGCGCCTCCAGGTCCGCCTCGCAGACCCGCAGGGCCGCCCGGGTGGGGAGCACGCCGGTGGCGGCGGGCCGGTGAGGGCCGCGCAGGTGCCGGACGATGCTGGTCACGGTCACGGACAGGGCGAAGGCGAGGACCACGAAATAGACGGTCCAGAGGGCGATCCGGAAGGGCCGGTTTCGAGGGTCCCGCGGCACGCGCCGGACTGTGCCAAAGGGACCTTGGGGCGTCCACCGCTTCCTGCTGCGGTGGGCCGGCCGCGCAGCCCTGGCAACGCCGACCGGCTAGAGCCGGGGGCGCCGCGCCTCGGCGGCGACGAGCCCGAGGAAGGTGCAGGGCTCGCCCCGGGCGATGGCGCGCAGGCAGCGGAGGTACACGCCGGGGCCCCAGAGCCTCAGGATCGTGTAGGAGTGCACGAGCACGTCCCGGGCCGTGATGGTTCCCTGCACGGCCTCAGGCTAATGCATCCCGGGTGCCGGTCCGGAATCTGGGCTCGCCTCCACGGCCTCCGAATGCCAGGGCTTCCGTGGGCCCGTCGCGTCACGAGGAAACGGTCGTTCTTTCCTGCCCGGCCCCCAGGAATTACAGCCCGACTGGAATGGGGGCCGTGCCCTTTCACACCTGAAAGGGGATCGTTCACGGATGAAAGGCATTCACCGGGCCGGTGGCCCAAGTGGCTCGATCCTCAGCCGTCGGAGGCGCGATCAGCCGGGGCACGCCGCTTGCTCGCTTGCCCGCCAGAGCGCCGGCCCGGGCACCCCCCCCAAGCCCGCCGGCTGGCGCTCGAAGGTGGGGAAGCTCTCGGCGCGGTTGGCTCGGTAGTTCGCGTGGACATCGTGCCGCGCCGGGAGCGGCCCTTTCCCCCTCTCATGGTTGGGTCCGCAGGGACTCCAGGTTGCCGCGGCTGCCCATGCCGGACGGGGGACCCCGCGAGCAAGGGACCGGGCTCAGCGGCGCCCGACGCGCCGCTCGAGATCGGCCAGGGGGAGCTCGAACACCACCGGGCGGCCGTGCGGGCAGCGGGCCTTGAAGTCGATGGCGTCGAGCCCGTCGAGGAGCGCCCGCGCCTCCTCCGGACCGATCTCCTGGTTGGCCCGGACGGCCGCGTGGCAGGCCATCGTCGCCAGGAGGTCGTGAAGCGCGTCGTCGAGGG
>DATKAL010000191.1:0-22948 GCA_035498135.1 Anaeromyxobacter sp. | reverse complement strand
ACCTTCCGCTCATCGAAGCCGCAAGTCCCCACTCCTGCGTCGCGTCGCTCCACACCGCCGGCGCCCCCTTCACCGCTCCATCCGTGTTCAACGAGACGCCCGGGATCACCCCGCTCCCATCCAGCTTCACCCCGTAGATCGAGAAATCCTCGCTCCCCACCCAGATCGCCCGCTGGCCGATCGCGGGGGCGGCGGTGATCTGCCCGGTCCCCACCGGCAGCGGGTCGTGCGCGTTCACGCCGGTGGGGCTCACGAAGTAGAGCTTCCCGGTGCTCCCGCCCACCACGATCGTCCCGTCGTCCATGATGGCCGGCGGCGTGAGGGCGACCACGACGCCGTCCACCGCCCGCTGCCAGCGGAGGCGGGTGACCGCGGGCGAGTCCGCGCTCGCCGGCGCGCTGGCGTTGCGGGCGCCGTCCCGGGCCACCACCGTGGCCCGCACCGGGCGGGCGAAGGCGGGAAAGGGCCAGGCGCCGAGCGGCACCCGGGCCGTCCACCTCCCGCCGGAGAGCGTCAGGGGGACCGTCCGCGCCGGATCGAGATCGAGCGACGCCTCGACCGCTCCGACGTCGTGGTCGTCCGTCACCACCGCGCTCACCGTGACGGTCCCGTCCCGCAGGCAGGTCCCGCAGGCCACGGTGACGTCCGACACCGCCGGCGGCTGCCCATCGGGCCAGCAGACGTTCCCGTCCGCCGTGTGGGCGCAGTACTCCCCCGCCGGGCAGTCGGCGCTCGCCGCGCAGCCGGCGCGATCCTGCACGCTCCCGCACGCGGCCAGGACGGTCGCCAGGAGCCAGATCATCCGCCTCATGTCACCCCTCCCCATCCTCTAGAACGCGAACCGCCAGGTCAGCCCGACGGCGAGGGCCGCCCCTCCGGCGCCCAGCGTCACGGCGCTGAGGCTCCTCTTCTGGCTCCAGGCGCTGCGGGCATGCGTGTAGGTCGCCGGGTCCGTCGCCGCGTTGGCCTCCGCGGCCGACCCGCGGGCGGAGAGCGCGAGCGCCACCCCGGCCACCACGGCGGCCGCCCCCACGCCGGCCACCGTCCACGCCGCCGCGTGGCCGGCGGATGGGCCGGGGGCCGCCGGCAGGGTCCCGAGGAGCTCCGACAGCGCTCCGCGGAGAGGCCGGACCGCGTCCTGCCCGGTCGCCACCTCGAGCGCCCGGCGGGCGCTCACCTTCTCCCCCTCGGCGTCCGCGAGCTCCAGCACGTAGCGGCTTCCTTCCGACCGCCCCTCCGCGCTCGCGGTCACGGCATGCGACAGCCCGGCGCGCCGGGCTGCCCTCGCCCCCTCGGCCGGTCCCTCGCAGGCAACCCCGTAGTCGAGGAAGCGGCTCTCGAGCTGCTTGCCCGCCTGCGCCACCGCCTCCGGCCTGGCCAGCGCGGGGTCGCCGGCGATCCGCGGACGGCAGAGGAGCAAGCGATCCCCGCTCGAGGCCGCGAGCAGATCGAACGCCATCGTCAGAGCGACGCTGAGAATCATCTCATCGTTCCCCGGAGTGATAGTCACCGACAGTGTCTTCCCTAGCAGTCCGGCTCGGCGAAGTGCAAGGGGCATGCACGGTCGGTGACCATGTCCCACCTGCGCCCCGCCGCCGCCAGGGGTCCGCGGTTCGGCCGATCGGCCACGCTGCGGTCCCTGCGGCTCAGCGCTTTGCGCCCAACCCCGGGGAATCGCTCGGCCGGGGCCGCGGATCGCTTCTCGCAGGGGAAGGACCTGCTTGAATCCACGTTGACGATAGGTAACATGGCTACTTCACGTACAGGCAACAAGGGGAAGATGATGGAACGGCACGCGCGACGCCTCGCCCGGAAGCTCCTCACGCTCGGCCTGCTGCTCGCCTCGGCCTGCGGCGGGCACCCTGCCCAGCCCCGCTCCTGCGGCGGGCCGGAGCAGTGTCCCGCCACGGCCCGGTGCGTCGCCGCCACCTGCGTGGCGAACGTCGCCCCGGTGGCTTCGCTCTCCGTCCCGGGCGCCCTGGAGGAGTGGCAGCTCGTCACCCTGGACGGCTCGGCCAGCCACGACCCGGACCCGGGGGACGCGCTCGCCTCCTTCGCCTGGGGGATCGAGGCGGTCTCCGCACCCTGCGCTCCTCCGACGGTGGCCGGGACCGGCTCGCAGGCGGTGGTCCGGTTCGGCTGCGCCGGCCGCTACGCGGTGCGGCTCGTGGTCAGGGACGCGCAGGGCCTGGCGAGCGCCCCGGCAGAGACGCTGATCGACGTCTCCCCGCACTCCGGACCGCCGCCGATCACCGTCGGGCCGGACATCACCCGGGCGCACCGCTGCGCCGGAACCCCCCTCCTCTGCACCCTCGCCGACTCCGCGGTGACCCTCTCCTCCACCTCGGCTGGGGTCCCCGCCGATGCCTCGCTGAGCTGGACGGTCGTGCCTCCTCCCGACCGGCCGCTGGGCGCCGATCGGCGCGTCACCTTCAGCCCCGGCCCGGAGGCGGACTCCCCCTCGGTGGCGATCGAGACCGACGGCACCGCCATCTCCGGCGACTGGGTGTTCCGCATCGAGGCCAGGGACGCCGCCGGCGTGCTCGCGGCCGCGGCGGTGCGGGTGAGCGTCACCAACTCACCCCCGGTGATCACCGCCACCCTGCCCACCTTCGATCACGCCTTCGACGCGAACGTCTCGCGCTTCACGGTGGCCGCCCGCATCCCGGTGACGGTGAAGGACCCCGACGGCGATCCCGTCGAGCGGTCGGTCGAGTGGCACCACGTGGGCGACGGGGGCGGCGCCTTCGACGGCGAGGACCTCGAGACCGCCGTCACCGCCAACGTGGTGGTTCCCTATGGCGCGCCCGGGGACGCCGCGTTCCTCATCGGAGGCCAAGGGCTGGAGCGCTCGATCGTCTTCCGGGTGAAGGACGTGAACGGCGCCCAGACGGACCAGACCTGGCCGGTGGTGGTCGCCAACCGCCCCCCGGTCCTGGCCTCCGCCCCCGCCTCGGTCGCGGTCGACCACACCTTCGACGCGGCGGGCTCCCGCTACCTGGCGGCGGCCACCCTCTCCTCCTGGTCGGATCCGGACGGCGATCCACTCTCTCCCGGCGCACCCACCGGCGATCCGGCCTGCGCCGAGCTGGCGATGCTGCCCACCTGGTCCGGCGCGAACGCGGCGGTCCTCTGCAGCCTCCCCTACGTCGGGACCCCGGCGCTCGCCAACTTCGCCGGCCCGCACGCGGTCCAGGTCAGGGCGCGCGACCCGTGGGCGGTCTCGAGCGCCGTCGGGGTGACCACGGTCACCGTCGGCAACCATCCCCCGCGGCTGACCGCCTCTCCGGCCAGCGCCACCGTATCGTGCGGCACGGGGGCGTGCTGCGCATGGGAGGACGGCGTCTGCCTCGACCTGCGGAGATCCTTCTCCGGCGCGACGGTGACGGTCCCTGCCCAGGTCTGGGACGACGATGGAGATCCGGTGGCGCCGCTCGCCTCCCCCTCCGCCGCCTGCCTGCCCGGCGCGGCGTGCTCCTTCCCGGTCGGCGTCCCCGTCCACAGCGTCTGCGACTCCGTCGTGAGCGACTCGGTCACGGTGACGATCTCGGACGGCCTCGACCAGGCCACCGCCTCGACCACCGCCACGCGTGGCTGCGCCGAGTGAGCCGGTCGGCTACCCGCTGCGCCCGGTGAGCCGCTTCCGCTCCAGGACCGCGTCCGCGGCCTGGGCGATGAGCTCGGGGCCGAGCGCCTTGTCGAGCACGGCGTCGGCCCCGGCCGCCTCGAGCTTCGGCTCCAGCCCGGGCTCGAGCTTCCCGGACACCGCCACGATGGCGAGGTCGGTCTCCCCGCCGGTCTTCCGGATGAGCCGCACCAGCTCCTCGCCGTCCATTCCCGGCATGCGGACGTCGGTGACGAGGAGGTCGAGAGCGAGGAGCTCCTCGGAGAGCGTGCGCAGCCCCTCGCGGGCGTCGCCGGCGGTGAGGATCTCGAACCCGCGATCGGCCAGGGCGTCGGCGAGCATCCGGCGCACCAGCGCGTCGTCGTCCACCACCAGCGCCCGGCGGGGGCGGGCCGAGATGCTGGCGATCGCGGCGGAGAGGACCGCCTCCGCCTCGGGGTCCAGGGTGAAGCGGACCCCCATGCCGTGCGGGTTCACGAAGGCCACCACCGCCCGGGCGACGAGCTCGGCGCCGTTCGGGAGCTTGAGCTCGAGCGACACCGGGGTCCCCACCGACGGCGGCGAGGCGCTGCGCACGAAGGCACCGCCCTGCGAGAGGTTCTCCAGGAAGTCCGCGGCGAGCTCCTGGTCGGTGGCGTACTCGATCAGGGCACGCGCCTCCGCCCCGGCGGCCGGAGGGGGCGGGGGGGCGATCACCCTCACGGGCGCGCTCACCGGGAAACGCGGCGCGGCCCGGTGCTCGGAGGCGCCGGCGGGGGCGAGCTTGGCGAGGGCGTCCTCGAGCACCGGCGGCGGGCTCTCGAGCCGGAGGGTGTAGCCCGCGGGCGCCCCCGGGCCGGCGCTGGCCGGGCGGCGGACCTCGATCACGGTGGCGGAGGCGGGGACGGGGCGCGGCGTACCCGGCAGGCGGAAGGCGAGGGCGAGGGCGTCCCCCACCGGCGGCGCCATGGGCGCGGCGACGAAGAGCGTGCCGCCCTCGCGGACGTAGCGCGCGCCCTCCCAGCCCGGGCCGCCCACGTCCATGGAGAGGACCATCTGCGCGCCGGCCTCGCGGCGCCGGTTGGGTGGCGCCCCGGCCTCGCCGAAGAACCGCCCCGCCACCTCGAAGAGCTCCCCCGGCGCGATCCCGTCCCGCGCCAGCGGGCAGGCGTCGAGCTGCCCGTGGAGGGCCAGCAGGTCGTCCCGGCTCAGCGCCCCGAGCGCCGCGGCGCGGCCGCCGGCCCGGGCCGTCCAGAACGCCAGCCGGTCGCGGAGGGACTGGGAGAGGCCGCCCTCCCCGAAGCGCGCCGTCACCCCGAGGAACGGGGGCGAGGGGCGGAAGCGCAGGTCGCAGCTCTGCAGCGCGCTCCCGAACAGGCCGGGCAGCGCGATCACCAGGCGCTCGGCGGCGTTCAGGCGATCCCCGCTGGCGCGGACGAAGACGCAGGCGAACTCGACGATGCTCATTTCGCGACCCAGGCTGCCTCCTGCAAGCGGTGGGTCCCGGCAAGCCCGGGAGATCCTTACCCTGCCGCGGCGGGAAGGGCCACCCCGAGGTTTCCCGCCACCCTGCGGCGACCGGCCCCGGCCCCGTCAGTCGCCGGCCGCCGCGCCGTGCGCCGGGTCGCGGCGGAGGACGGCCGGGATGCCGTCGCGCCAGGCCCGGGCCAGATCGGCGACGGGCACCGAGAGCGCTCCCTGGATCTCGAGCCGCTCCCCGCCCACCGCCCCGAGCTGGACCACCGGGGCCCCGCACTCGCGGGCGATCGCCTCGAGCCGGGGGAGCGCCGCCGCCGGCAGCGAGACCAGGATCCGGCTCGCGTCCTCGCCGAAGAGGACGAAGTCCTTGCGCGCCGGGAAGGGAACCCGGACCGCCGCCCCGACCCAGGCCGGGCGCGACCCGTCGGCCGGCGCGTCGTGCATCATGCAGCTCTCGGCCAGGGCCACCGCCAGGCCGCCGTCGGAGCAGTCGTGCGCGGAGGAGAGGAGCCCCTCCCGCACCGCTCGGCGCACGGTCTCCTGGACCGCCCGCTCCCGCGCGAGATCCAGGGAGGGCGGGCGACCCGCCTCCTTGCCGAACTGGGCGGCGAGGTACTCGGACCCGCCCACCTCGCCCCGGATCGTCCCCACGAGCGCGATCAGGTCGCCCGCGGCCCTGAAGGCGCTCCCGCAGCTCCGCTCGACCGGCTCCACGAGGCCCACCATGCCCACCGTGGGCGTGGGGAGGATCCCCTGACCCTCGGTCTCGTTGTAGAGCGAGACGTTGCCCGAGACCACCGGGGTCCCGAGGGCGCGGCAGGCGTCGCCGATGCCGCGCACGCACTCGGCGAACTGCCACATGATCTCGGGCTTCTCCGGGTTCCCGAAGTTCAGGCAGTCGGTGATGGCGATGGGCTCCCCGCCCACGCAGGCGATGTTCCGGGCGCACTCGGCGACGGCGTGCATCGCCCCGAGGTGCGGGTCGAGGTAGCAGTAGCGGCCGTTGGCGGCCACCGAGAGCGCGATCCCCTTCCGCGCGTGCGCCCCCTCGCCGACCGCGAGCCGCACCACCGCCGCGTCGCCCCCGGGGCGGACGGCGCCCACCAGCCGAACGGTGTGATCATACTGTCGGTAGACCCACTCCTTGGAGGCAACGGTCGGGCGGCCGAGGAGCCGGAGCAGGACCGCCCCCAGATCGGCGGGCTCGGGGAGCGAGGACGGATCGAACGCCTGGAGGGCGGGCAGGGCCGGGTGCGGCTTCATGGGCCGGCTGTACTTCGGCGCCCCCTCGGTGAGCGGATCGACCGGGAGATCGGCCACGCACCGGCCCTGCCACCAGGCCTTCCAGCGGCCGGTGGAGGTGACCTTCCCGATCACCGCCACGTCGAGATCCCACTTGGTGCAGATGCGGCGGACCACGTCCTCCTTGCCCTCCGCGGCCACGAGCAGCATCCGTTCCTGCGACTCCGAGAGGAGGATCTCGTAGGGGGTCATCCCCTCCTCGCGGAGCGGAACCTGGTCGAGGAAGAGGTCGAGACCGTTCCCGCCCCGGCCCGCCATCTCCACCGACGAGCTGGTGAGCCCGGCCGCGCCCATGTCCTGGATCCCGACCACCGCGTCGGTCTGGAACAGCTCCAGGCAGGCCTCGAGGAGGAGCTTCTCCATGAAGGGATCGCCCACCTGGACGGTCGGCCGCTTCTCCTCGGTGGAGGCGTCGAACTCCGCCGAGGCCATGGTGGCCCCGTGGATGCCGTCGCGGCCGGTCTTCGCCCCGATGTACATGACCGGGTTCCCCACCCCGGCGGCGGTGCCGCGGAAGATCCGGTCGGCGGGGAGGATCCCGAGGGTGAAGGCGTTCACCAGGCAGTTGCCGTCGTAGGAGGGGTGGAACATCACCTCGCCGCCCACGGTGGGCACGCCCATGCAGTTCCCGTAGCCGCCGATCCCCGCCACCACCCCCTCGAGCAGGTAGGCGGTCTTGGGGTGGGACGGGTCGCCGAAGCGCAGCGAGTTCATCGAGGCGATGGGCCGGGCGCCCATGGTGAAGACGTCCCGCAGGATGCCGCCCACCCCGGTGGCCGCCCCCTGGTACGGCTCGATGTAGCTCGGGTGGTTGTGGCTCTCCATCTTGAAGGCGGCGGCGAGCCCGTCCCCGAGATCGATCACCCCGGCGTTCTCCCCCGGCCCCTGGAGGACGCGGGGGCCGGTGGTGGGGAAGGTCTTGAGGTGCACGCGCGACGACTTGTAGGAGCAGTGCTCGCTCCACATCACCGAGAAGACGCCCAGCTCCGTCAGGTTGGGCTCGCGCCCGAGGTGGCGCTTCACCTGCTCGTACTCGTCCGGCTTGAGACCGTGCCGGGCCACGACCTCGGGGGTGATCTTCTCGTCCATGAGGCCGCGGATTCTAGACGACCGACCGCGATTCGGGAACAGCGCGGCGAGGCCGCGCCCGCGCGGGATCTCCGCGCCTCGCGGCGGGCCGAGGCCACGGCGGGCTTGGCGTCAGGGGCCGCAGCGCACCGGCGCCTGGGTGGCCGGATCCTCGAGGCCGCAGGCGCCCGCGCCGTCGTTCACCACCGCGCACCCGGCCGCCGCCGTCCCGTCGACGCCGGCGCTCGCGTCCACCTCGGCCCGGGACCCCCCGCTGAGCGCCAGGTGGGCGGTCTCGACCGGGTAGCCCCCGGCGTGGAGCTCCGCGCCCTGCGCGCTCCCCGCCACGGTGGCCTCGAGCGTGGCCCCGCCGGCGCCGGAGACGGTGACGGCGCCGCCTCCGGAGGCCTCGACGGTGAGGGTCCCCGCCGCCACCGCCGAGGCGGTCACGCTCGCGGCCGAGCGGGCGCGGACCACGCTCAGCGCGGGGAGCGTCACCACCACGGTCAGCGGGTGGATGGGGACGTAGTGCTCGTCCGCCACCCGTACGCGGAGCACCTCGGCGCCGGTCGGGTCGGCGATGACCTCGGTCTGGGTGTCGTCCACGACGTTCGCGTCGCCGCTCACCTGCACGCCGAAGGCGCCGCCGGCGGTGACGATCCCGGCGATCCCGTCCTCGACCTGGACCCCGGAGAAGGGCGCCACCGAGCGCTCCTGCTGGGCGAACACGCCGTTCCCCTGGAGCACGCGGGTGCAGCCCGAGGCGACGAGGAGCGCGGCGAGGGTGAGCGCCCGCGCGGCCGAAGGCCGGCGAGCGGAGAGCGTCGACCCTGAGGTGATGGACAAGCCCGACCTCGAGCAGCGGGAGCGGTGCCGCGCACCAGCGGGATCATGATAGCGAACCCTTCCCCGCCCGGGCAGTGGCCGGGGTGGGCGCGTGTCCGCGGATCTCGGTCCGGCGGCGCCGGGCGAGGAGCCCGTGACCTGGAATCGACGGATTCCCCGGGAGCACCGCGCGGATCACCCTCCGTCCAGCCCGGCGGCCCGCCCGAGCTCGAGGGTCGCCCCCACGGGCGGCACGCGCACGCGCTGCGGCGCGAGGCCCCGCCGGGCCCGCTCCGCCTCCAGGCGCGCCGGGGGCTCGTCGAGCGGCTCGTCGGTGAGCTTGAAGGTCCCCCAGTGCATGGCGACGAAGCTCCGTGCCCCGAGGTCCTCGAACGCCTGCAGGGCCTGCTCCGGGTTCATGTGCTGCTTCTCCATGAACCAGGCGGGATCGTAGGCGCCGATGGGGAGGAGGGCGGCGTCCAGGCCGGGGAAGCGAGCCCCGATCTCGCGGAAGCCGTCGAAGTAGGCGGTGTCGCCGGAGTGGTAGAGCGCGGCCCCCCGCCCTTCGATCACGAAGCCGCCCCAGAGCGTCTCGTTCGCGTCGAGGAGCCCGCGCCGGCTCCAGTGCTGGGAGGGGACGAAGGTGATCCGGACCTCTCCGATCCGGGTCGATCCCCACCAGCCGAGCGCGGTGCAGGGGAGCCCGCGGCGCTCGAAGAGGCGGTCCAGGCCGAGCCCGGCCACCACCGGCGCCCCGACGCGCTCCAGGGTGGGCAGGTCCAGGTGATCGTAGTGGGAGTGGGAGACCAGGGCCGCGTCGACGGGAGGGAGCCGCTCGATGGGTACGCCCGGGGGGACGTTGCGGGGGATGCCCCCGAAGAGCGTGGGGAGGAGCGCGGGGTCCACGAGGAGCGAGACCCCGTCCAGCTGGACGAGGAAGCTCGCGTGGCCGAGCCAGGTGACGCGGGCGGGCGCGCCCGGCGGCGGAGGGACGGCGAGCCGGGCCGGATCCGCCCAGACGGCCGGGACCGGCGCCCGGGCGGGAGCGACGCGGCGCTTCCCGGTGATCCGATCCCAGAGCGCCCAGCGGAGCACGGCCTCCAGCGACTGGGGCACCGAGCCGTCGAGGTTCACGAACCGGCCGAGCGCGTCGCGGGGCTGGAGCGCGGCCGCGCCGGGGTTCGGGGAGGGGACGGGGCGGGCCACCCCTCCTTCATAACCCGAGCAGGAGCCGGGTCATGTCGTAGCGCACGTCGCCCCGCTCGGACACGCGGACCGGCGCGGCCGGCAGCCGGAGCCGCTCGACGAGCCGGTTGTACCCGAGGTCCATCAGGGTGCGGAGGTTCACGGCGTCGTGCAGGTTGTACTCGGCGAGCAGCCGCAGGGCGGCCGCGTCCCCGTCCAGGTGGGCGCGCCAGAGACGGGCCGCGTCCCTCCCCGAGAGCCCGTCGAGGTGCGGCGGCCGCCCAACCCCCGTCTCGCGCTCGAGCCGCTTCAGCCCGCCCTCGTGCCCGAGGCGCGCCCAGAGGTGGCGGAGGTCGACGTGGGCGCGCGGCGGCCTCCAGCCCGGGAAGGCCTGCCGGAGCACGGGCACGTCGAAGGAGAGCCCGTTGAAGGTGACGAGCAGCTTCCAGGCCCGGGCCGCCTCGGGGAACGCCTCGAGGTCGCGCCCCGCCAGGAAGAGCCGAGGCCCGCCCGCGTCCAGCACGCCCACGCAGGTGAGCGCCTCGCCGTCGGTCTCCACGTCGAGGAAGGCCGCCTCCGCGGCGAAGGCGGCGTAGAGGCGCCAGCGCTCCGCCCGCGGGAGCATCGCCGCGAGCACCTCCGCGTCGCCCGCCGCCAGGGCGGCCTGGGCCCGGGCGATCGCCCCGCGGATCCGGGCGTCCACGGCGGGGGAGAGGACCACCGCCGGGGCGGGCGGGAAGTCCGCCCAGGTCGCGATCCCGGCGTTCCACAGGCGCGACTCGAGGTACGGCCCCACCCCCGGGGCCAGCCGGAAGCTGCTGCGGATCACGCGCGCCGAATCTACGTCGCCGGCGCCGGCGAGGGCAACGCGCCGTGGGCCGGCAGGTACACGCGGAAGGTGCTGCCCTGCCCGAGCTCGCTCTCCACCTCCACCCGCCCGCCGTGCGCCTCCACCAGCAGGCGGGTGATGTACAGGCCGAGCCCCAGCCCTTCCGGGCGCCGCTCGCCGCGGGCGCGGAACCAGCGCTCGAAGATCTGGAGCCGGTCCTCCGGGCCGATCCCCACCCCGCGATCGGTGATGGTGACCAGGACCAGCCCGCCCGCCCCGCGCTCGAGCCCCACCGCCACCTCGGTCTGCGGGGGGGAGTACTTGAGCGCGTTCGACAGCAGGTTCACCAGGATCCGCTCGAGCCGCAGCGGATCGGCGTCGGCGGCGGGCACGCCCGACGAGAGCGAGAGCCGGACGCGATCGACGTCGAGCCCACCCCGGAGCCGCTCGAGCAGCTCGCCGAGGAGCGCCCCCACGTCCACCGGCGCCCGCGCGAGCATGAGCTGTCCCGCCTCCAGCTGGGTGGCCTCGACCAGGTCCTGGATCATCGCCGCCATGCGGCTGCAGCTCCGGCCGATGGCGCGGGCCCGCTCCTCCACCCGGACGGGATCGCCGGGGGCACGCTGGAGGAGGTGCGCCTGGGTGGCGACGGCGTTCAGGGGCGTCCGGAGGTCGTGGCTGATCATCCGGACCAGGTCGTCGCGCGCCTCCTCGAGTTCATGGACGTCGCTCTCGTCGGCCAGGGTGAGCACCGCTCCCGCCACCCCGCCGCCCGGCGTCCGGATGGGCGCGGCGCCGGCCACGACCCAGGCGACGCGGCCGGCGCGAAGGCCGAGCCGCAGGTGGACCCCGTGAACGGTCTCGCCCGAGAGCGCCCGGGACACCGGATCCTCCGCCGGCGGCAGGGGCCCGCCGTCGCGCCGGAGGAGCCCGAGCCCGGCGCCCGGTCCGGCCCCCGGGGCGAGGGCCGGCTCCCGGCCGTCGAGGAGCCGGGAGGCGGCGCCGTTGCGGCGCAGGACGCGTCCCCCCGGGCCGAAGAGGAAGACGGCGTCCGCGATCGCGTCGATCGCCTCCCACTCGGCAGCCCGCCCCAACGCCCGCTCCGCCGCCTCCTCCGCCGCGTGCCGGGCCTGGGCGTACGCGGTCGTCTCCCAGGTGGAGAGGAGGACCGCGACGCGCCCCCCGGACTCCACCCGCTCGGCGTGGAACGAGAGCCGCCGGAGCCCGGCGCCCGCCGGGTGGGCGAGGTCCGGCCGGTGGCTCGCCACCCCGGTCTCGAGGGCGATCCGGGCGGCGTCGCGCATCGTCGGGTCGGCGCCGGCCCAGACCTCCTCGAAGGTGCGGCCCAGGGGGTCCCGGCCGGGTTCTGGGAGGAGGGCGCGATAGGCGCGGTTGGCCTCGAGGAACAGGAGCCGGGGACCGGCCAGGAGCGCGAGGCCGACGGGGCTCGCCTGGAAGGCGGCGCCGAGGAGCCCGGCGGCGCGGGCCGCGCTGCCCTCGGACCCCTGACTCGCCGACACCCCCGGCGTTCCGCCCTGCGACGGATCGTCGCGCGCTTCCCCCATGACTCGTGCCCCCGCCTCGACTGCGGGCGAATCCTACCACGGCGCTCCCGCGGCCCGGACACACCGTGAAGCCCGAGCCTCCTTGGAGGGGGTGCGGCTCTCTACCGCTCCCAGGCGCTCTGCCAGGCGCCGACGGCCTGGGCGTGCCGGAGGTACCGCTCGTAGAAGGGATGGCGAGCCACGGTCGCGCCGTCGCCCACCACCACCAGCTTCGCCCGCGCCCGGGTGATGGCGACGTTCATCCGCCGCACGTCGGCGAGGAACCCCACCTCGCCCGCCTCGTTGCACCGGACCAGGGAGACCACCACCGCCTCCTTCTCCCGACCCTGGAAGCCGTCCACCGTGTCGACCTCGAGCCCGCGCTCGAGGAGGGGCGCGAGCAGCTGGCGGAGCCGCTGGACCTGGGCGTCGTAGGGCGAGATCACCGCCACCTGGGAGGGCTCGACGCCCTTCGCCAGGATGCGCTCCACCTCCGCGGCCGCCAGCTCCGCCTCGCCGGCGTTGAGGCGGGAGTCGGAGCCCTCCGGCGTCTCCTCCTCGAAGCCGCGCCCGGAGGTGTCGACCACCTCGAGAGGCGCCTCGTCGATCGCCCGACCGGCCGCCGCCGGGTGAGCGCGGAGGGCGCCTCCGTACAGCGCCTCCGAGGGGAAGGCCATGATCCGGGCGTTCATCCGGTGCTGCTCGGCCAGGGTGGCGGTGGCCGCCCCGCCGTGGAGCGCCGCCAGCCGCTCGAAGAGGGAGATCGCCAGGCCGCCCTCCTGCGCGGCGGCGGAGAGCACGGTGGGCGGGAGCTGGAGGTGGTCTCCGCCGAGCACCGCCCGCTCCGCGCGGAGGAGCGCCAGGTAGGCGGCCGGCTCGATCGCCTGGGTGGCCTCGTCGATCACCGCCAGCCCGAACCGCCGTCCGGCGAGCGCCGGGCCGTCGAGCGAGGTGAGGGTGGCGAGCACCACCTGGGCCCGCCCGAGGACGTCCGCCTCGGCGCGCGCCTCGAGCGCCCGGGCCTCGGCGAGCAGCGCCCGCGCGTCCCGCTCCTGCACCCGGGCCTCGCTGAAGCGGCCCGGTCCGCGCCGCTGCTTCCGCTTGCGCGCGTCGCGCCGGAGGGCGAGGGCCTGCTCCACCAGGTCGCGGGCGATCCGGGCCGACTCGTGGGCCTCCGACCTCGCCTCGAGGGTGTGGGCGAGCAGGCCGGGGAGGACGCGGGCCGGGTGGCCGATCCGGACGCAGTCGAGGCCGGCCGCGACCAGCCGCTCCACCAGGTTGTCCACCGCCAGGTTCGAGGGGGCGGCGGCGAGCACCTGCTCGCCCCGGGCGGCGGCGCGCCGGATCACCTCGACGAGGACGGTGGTCTTGCCGGTCCCGGGCGGACCGTGGACGAGGGCCAGGTCCTCCGCCCGGTCGGCGAGCTCCAGCGCGCCCCGCTGCTCGGGGTTGAGCGAGGCCTCGAGGGCGGGGCCTCGCGGGGCGGCGAGGAACCGGGGGGGCTCCCCGGCGAGGAGGCGGTGCCAGCGTGCGCCGGCCCTCTCCTCCCGCATCCGGGCGAGCCCGGCGGCCAGGCGCTCCCAGGTGACGGGCGCAGGCTCGAGCTCGAGGACCACCCGCCCGTCGGTCGCCCAGTCCGGCGGCGGCTCGTCGAAGGCGACGGCCACGCGGGTTCGCGTCCGGCGCGCCACCACCCCCCGGGGCGGATCGGGAGGCGCCTCGCGCCGCAGCGTCACCGAGACCAGGCTCCCTACCCCGATCCGCCCGCCTCCCAGGGGACGCGAGGGGCGCTCGTACGCGACCAGGGCCCGGCCGGCGAGGCCGCCCTCCTCCACCGCCTCGACATCGGCGAGCGCGAGCCCCCTCGCCTCGCGCTCGGCGAGCGTGAGCCTCCCCCTCGCCTCGGCGAGGCGCAGGCGCTCCTCCTCGCGCTCGGCGGCGAGCAGGGCGGCGAGCCGGTCCAGGTGGAGTCCGAGATCCAACCGCCTCCCTCATAGCGTGGCCGGTCGCGCGCCTGGGCCTCCGCGCGATCGCGTCGCGCGAGAGCGGTACAGGAACGGGCGGCGGGGTCACCCGCAGGGGGTCAGACGAGCCCCAGGGAGCCCCGGCACCCTCCTCGACGGCCTGCGCACCCGGCTGCGGGCCCGCGGTCCCGCCCTGCTTTCCTGGGGTTCGGCGGAGGGCGGATCCCGCCTCGCTCGAACGGTTCATGCAGGGAAAGCGCTCGGTGGGCCCCGCCACCGACAGGCTATGTGTGCCCAGGCCGGGGGATCCCTGGACCGAGGATCCGGCGCTGGAGGCGGAGCTCTACGAGCTCGTGGCCGGAGGCGCGCCCTTCGGGTTCGCGCTCACCGATCCCCAGGGCCGGCTCCTGGGCATGAACCCCGCGCTGGCCGAGCTCTGGCGCCTCTCCGAGGCGGAGGTGGTGGCGATCCGGGCCCTCGGACGCTCGCCCGAGGCGTACGCGGCCCTGGCCGCCTCCCTCTCGTCCCGCGCCGAGCTCCCCGGTCCCCTCGCGCGCGCCGAGCCGGAGGGGGATCGCGCCGCCATCGACGACGTGCCGCTCCGCGACGGGCGCGTGCTCGAGCGCCAGCTCGTGCCCGCGCGCGACGGGCACGGGCGGGTGGTCGGCCGGATCGCCCTCTTCTCGGAGGCGACCGGGCGCCGGGTCCACGAGCGCGAGATGCGGGCTCGCACGCGCCAGGCGGCCGCCCTCGCCGCCCTGGCCGAGCTGGCGATGAACGCGGAGGACACCGAGCCCCTCCTCCACGCCGCCTGCGGCTCGGCCGCCGAGGTGATGGACGCCGACGCGGCCGCGCTCCTCGAGTGGGTGGACGGCACGCACGAGGTCCGAGCCGCCGCCGGGCTGCCAGGCGACGCGATCGGGACCCGGCTCTCGGCCGGGGAGGAGGGCGCGCTGGGCTGGCCGGCGGCCGGCCTCGAGCCGCGGAGCGCGCTGCGCGACCGGTTCGGCTTCGTCGCCGCCATCGAGGTCGTGGTCCCGGGGCGCGACGGGCGCGGCGGGTTGCTCGGCGCCTACACCCGGGCCCCGCGGCAGTTCACCCCCGACGAGGTCCGCTTCCTCGAGACCGCCGCGAGCGTGCTCGCCTCGGCGATGGCCCGCCGCCAGGCCGAGGAGGAGCTGCTCGAGCGGGAGCGGCAGCTCCGGGCGGTGTTCGACAGCGCCCTGGACGCCATGGTGATCGTGGACGACGCCGGGGCGATCCGCGACACCAACCCCGCCGCCTGCGCGCTCCTCGTCGCCTCGCGCCCCGAGCTCCTCCTGAGCCGGATCCAGGACCTGGTCCCGGCCCGGGCGGCGGCCAACGGGCCGAGCCTGGCGGCCCTCCCCGCCAGCGCCGAGCGGATCGCCGGGGAGACGGAGGTCGGCTACCCCGGCCGCCGCACGCGCACCGTCGAGTTCGCGGCCATCCCCGGGATCCTCCCCGGCCGCCACCTCGGCGTGATGCGGGACGTGAGCGAGCGCAAGCACCTGCACGCCCGGCTCGCCCTCGCCGATCGCATGGTCTCGGTCGGCACCCTGGCCGCCGGGGTGGCGCACGAGCTCAACAACCCGCTCGCCTACGTGAACGCCAACCTGTCGTTCCTCGGGGAGCGCGTCGAGCGGGTGCGCGAGCTCCTCTCCGGCGTGACCGGCCTCTCCCCCGAGGACGGCGACCTGGCCTCCCAGCTGGCGGACGCGATCCGCGACGCGCGCGACGGCGCCGAGCGGATGCGGATCATCATCCGCGACCTGCGCACCTTCTCCCGCGCCGACGACGAGAAGAGCGGCCCGGTCGACGTCCGGCCGGTGCTCGACTCCTGCATCAACATGGCCTGGAACGAGATCCGGCACCGGGCCCGGCTGGTGAAGGACCTCGGCGCCGTCCCGCCGGTGCGCGGGAGCGAGGCCCGCCTCGGGCAGGTGTTCCTGAACCTGCTCGTGAACGCGGCCCAGGCCATCCCCGAGGGGCGGGTGGAGGAGAACGAGATCCGGGTCTCGACGCGGGTCCTGCCGGACGGCCGGGTCGGGGTCGAGGTGCGGGACAGCGGATGTGGGATCCCCGCCGAGCACCTCGGGCGGGTGTTCGATCCCTTCTTCACCACCAAGCCGCCCGGGGTCGGCACCGGCCTCGGCCTCGCCATCTGCCACAGCATCGTGACCGGGCTGGGCGGCGAGATCTCGGTGGAGACCCGGGTCCCGGGCGGAACGGTCTTCCAGGTGGCGCTGGTCGCCGCCGGCCGCACCCCGGCGGTGGCCGCGGTGGTGCCGCCGCCCGCGCCGGCCAGGCCCCGCGGGCGGGTCCTGGGGGTGGACGACGAGCCGCTGGTGGGCACGGTGATCCAGCGGGCGCTCCAGGCGGAGCACGACATCGTGGTCGCCTCCAGCGCCCGGGCGGCGCTCGAGCGGGTGGAGCGCGGCGAGACCTTCGACGTGATCCTCTCCGACCTGCTCATGCCCGAGATGACGGGCATGGAGCTCTACCGGGAGCTCACCGGCCGGGCCCCCTCGCTCGCCCGGCGGATGGTGTTCCTCACCGGCGGCGCCTTCACCCCGTCCGCCCGCGCCTTCCTCGAGCGGGAGCCGGTGGTCTGCGTGGAGAAGCCCTTCGAGCTGGACGCGATCCGCAAGGTGCTGCTCTCCAAGCTCGAGGAGGGCCGGTAGCCTCGCGGAGGCGCGCGCCGCTTCTCCGCGCGGGCTATCATCCGGCCCGTGAACCGTCCCCCTCCGGAGGGCGAGCCGCCGGAGGAGCCGGTCCCGCTCCCCATCGACGGAACGCTCGACCTGCACGCCTTCGATCCGGCCGAGGTGGGCGACCTGGTCCCGGAGTGGATCGGCGCCTGCCTGGCCGCCGGCGTGCGCGAGCTCCGGATCGTGCACGGCAAGGGAACGGGGGCGCTGCGCCGGCGCGTCGAGGGCCTGCTCTCCCGGGACCCCCGGGTGGCCTCGTTCCGCACCGCCGGCGAGGACGCCGGCGGGTGGGGCGCGACGTGGGTCACCTTGCGCCCGCCCTGACCGGAGCCGCCCTAGCCAGTCCCGCGCGCCGCCTCCGCGAGCGCCGCCTCGAGCCGGCCCACCTCCGGCCCGCTGCCCTGGGCGGCGTCGGGCGCCCCGCCCCCCTTGCCGCCGAGGAGCGCGGCCGCAGCCCGCACCCGCTCGCCCATGTCGGGGCTCGCCAGGTCCCTCGGCCGGGCGAAGGCGAGGTGCGCCCGCCCCTCCTCCACCGCGCCGAGGAGGGCCACCCGCCCCCGGGCGGCCAGGGCGAGCGCAACCGCCTTGAGGTAGGCGGGGGCGCCGGAGGTGGGCGGCGCGAGCACCACCCGGACCGGCCCCGTCCCGGCGGCGGCGAGCCGTTCCGCCTCGAGCGCGGCGAGCGTGAGCGCGAGCCGCTCCAGCTCCTTGCGCCGCGCCGCCCCGTCCTCCGCCGCCCGGGTGGCGGCCGCGGGCACCTCGGCCGGCGCGCAGCGGAGCGCCTGGGCCGCGGCGGAGAGCCGCCCGGTCGCCTCGGCGAGGGCCCGCACCGCCCGGGCGCCGCAGACGAACTCGACCCGGGTCCCCGCGCCCCAGCGCGAGGCCCGGAGGACGGCGATCGCCCCGACCGCGCCGGTCCGGCGCGGGTGCGTGCCGCCGCAGGGCGAGGCGTCGGCGATCGCCCCGCCCTCGAGGCCGCCCACCACCACGATCCGCGAGCCCTTGGCCGGCTCCTTGCGGAGCGGCAGGTGCGCCCGCTCCTCCGGGGAGAACTCCCGGGCCGTCACCGGGAGGTCCCGGAAGACCAGGTCGTTCGCCTCCGCCTCGGCCGCCCGCAGGGCCTGCGGCCCGAGCGCGGCGGCGGGCTTCTCGAGGTCGATGGTGCAGGTCTCCTCTCCGAGGTGGAACGAGGTCGTCCGCGCCCCGGCGGTCGCCTCGAAGGCGGCCGAGAGGAGGTGCTGGCCGTGGTGCTGCTGGAGGTGGTCGCGCCGGCGCTCCGCCTCCACCTCGCCCCGCACCCGGCCGGCCGGCGGCGCGCCCTCCACCAGGTGGAGGATCTCCCCGTCCACCTCCTGCACGTCCACCACCGGCACGTCCCCGAGCCGGCCCCGATCGGCGGGCTGGCCGCCGCCCTCCGGGTAGAAGGCGGTCCGGTCGAGCACCACGGCCGGGCGCCCGGCCAGGGACCCGACGGAGACCACCTCGGCCTCGAAGGTGAGCAGGTCGGGATCGTCCAGGTAGAGGCGGGGCTGGGTCATGGATCCTCCAGGGGAAGAGGCAGTCTAGCCGGCCGTCACCGTCCCGTTTGACTGGCGGCTCGGAATCGGTAAGGTTCGCGCCCGCCGACCGCCCCGTCCGGGAGAGAGAGCCATGACCATGCTCGAGAAGCTCATGCCCAGGTCCGACGACTTCTTCGGGGACTTCGAGGCGCAGGCCGCGACCGTGGTCGAGGGCGCCAAGCTCCTCATGGACCTCCTCGAGAACTTCACCGACGTGCCCCGGAAATGCCAGGGGATCAAGGACGTGGAGCACCGGGCCGACGACATCACCCACCGCGCCTTCGCCCGGCTCCACACCCAGTTCATCACCCCCTTCGACCGGGCCGAGATCCACCGGCTCCTCTCCCGGATCGACGACGTGCTCGACCTCGCCGACGCCGCCGCGGAGCGGCTCGGGCTCTACGACATCGACAGCGTCCTCCCCGAGGCCCGCGACCTGGCCGCCGTGCTCGTCGCCCAGTCCCAGAAGATGGAGGAGGCGGTGAAGGGCCTGCGGAACATGAAGAGGGACCCGCAGGCGATCCTCGAGGCCTGCAAGCAGATGAACGCCCTCGAGAACCAGGCCGACACCCTCACCCGCCTCACCATGGCCAAGCTCTTCAAGCGCGGGAACGACCCCCTCACGGTCATGAAGTGGAAGGAGATCATCGACCTGATCGAGGACGCCACGGACCGCGCCGAGGACGTGGCGAACGTGATCGAGGGCGTGGTGCTCGAGCACGCCTGACCGCGCGCCTCCCCCCGCGCCCCCGGGTCCCCATGCTCGCCATCGTCGTCGCCCTCGTCCTGGTCGCGCTCGCCTTCGACTTCATCAACGGCTTCCACGACGCCGCCAACTCGATCGCCACGGTGGTCTCGACCCGGGTGCTCTCGCCCCTGGTGGCGGTCGGCTGGGCGGCGTTCTTCAACTTCATCTCCGCCCTCCCGGTCGTCTGGGGGTCGGAGCTCAAGGTGGCGAACACCATGGGCAAGGGGATCGTCGAGTTCGACCTCCTCCGCGCCCAGGGCCCCTTCTTCGTCCTCGCCTTCATCTTCGCCGCCCTGATCGGCGCCATCGTCTGGAACCTGCTCACCTGGTGGTGGGGACTCCCCTCCTCCTCCTCCCACGCGCTCGCCGGGGGGATGGTCGGGGCGGGCTACTTCGCCCTCGGCCAGCAGGGGCTCATCGCCGGCGGCATCTGGAAGATCGTCCTCTTCATCGTCCTCTCGCCGCTCATCGGGATGGTGCTCGGCTCGCTCATGATGGTTGCCACCGCCTGGGTGGTGCGCCGGAACACGCCCGCCCGGGTGGATCGATGGTTCCGCCGGCTCCAGCTGGTCTCGGCCGGGATCTTCAGCTACAGCCACGGGACGAACGACGCCCAGAAGGTGATGGGCATCATCTCGGTCGTGCTGTACGGGACCGTCTGGGCGGACCGTCCCTTCCACGTGCCGTTCTGGGTGGTGCTGCTCTGCCACCTGGCGATCGCGCTCGGGACGATGTTCGGCGGCTGGCGGATCGTGCGGACCATGGGGCACAACCTCACCAAGCTCCAGCCCATCGGCGGCTTCTGCGCCGAGACCGGCGGCGGGGTGACGATCCTGGCCCTCGCCCACGCCGGGATCCCGGTCTCGACCACCCACACCATCACCGGCGCCATCGTGGGCGTGGGGGCCACCAAGGGGACACGGGCGGTGCGCTGGGGGGTGGCCGGACGCATCATCTGGGCGTGGATCCTCACGATTCCGGCCTCGGCCGCGGTGGCGGCCGCGGTCTACCTGGTCACCCGCGGCCTGGTGCGGCTGGCCGGCGGCTAGGGCGCCCGGGGGCTCGCCTCCGGCGGGCGTCACCGGAGCGCAACCCGGCGGCCCGGCGCGTGTTCCAGAGGGGAGAATGGCTCCGGACCCGGACGCGGCCCTGATGCTGGCCTTCCAGCGGGGCGACGAGGCGTCCTTCCGGACGCTGTACGAGAGGAACGCGCGCGCGATGGTCGCCTTCTGCCACCACCTGGTCCGGGACGCCGCGCGCGCCGAGGAGCTCGCCCAGGATGTGTTCGTGAAGCTCCACGCCGCACGCGACCGCTACCAGCCCACCGCCCGGTTCAAGACCTTCCTCTACCGGATCGCCTCCAACCACTGCCTGAACGAGCTGCGCCGGGGTGAGTACGCCGCCCGCGCGCGCCTCGCCGGCGAGGAGCCCGCCGAGCCGGATGCCCTCGCCTCCGGGGCCGCCACCCCCGAGGAGGCAGCCCGGGGCGCCGCCCTGGAGCGGGCGGTGGCCGGGCTCCTGGCGCGCCTCCCCGAGAAGCAGCGGGCCGCCCTGGTCCTCTGCCGCTTCGAGGGGCTCTCCTACGAGGAGATCGCCGCGGTGCTGGACACGACCGTCTCGGCGGTGAAATCTCTCGTCCACCGCGCCACCGTGGCCGCAGCGGACGCCCTGCGCGCCTTCGCGCCCGGCTCCGCCGAGGAGGTGCTCCCGTGACCCACCCCAGGGACGAACTCACCGCCCTCCTCGACGGCGCGCTCGCTCCCGGCCGGGAGGAGGAGCTCCGCCGCCACCTGACCGCCTGCGCCGAGTGCCGCGCCGAGGAGGCCCGCCTCCGCGGGGCGCTCGCCCTCCTCGCCGCCCTGCCCCCGGCGCCGGAGCCCTCCCCCTTCTTCGCCGCCCGCCTCGAGGCGCGGCTCGCCGCCCGCCGGGAGCGCGGCCTCGCCTCCTGGGCGCGCCTCCTCGCCGGGCGCTGGCGCCTGGCGGTCCCGGCCACCGCCCTCGCCGCCGCGGCGCTCCTCTCCGCGGTGGTGGTGCGGCACGACCGGGCCCGGGAGCGGGCGGTGGCGGAGCACCTCGACCTGCTGCTCGACTACGAGGCGGTGGCCTCGGTGGACCTGGTCGAGAGCCCCGAGGACGCGCAGGTGGTGGCCCACCTCGGCGAGCTGGAGGGACGCCCGTGATCCGCCCCCTCGCCGCCCTGGCGCTCGCCGCCTCGCTCGGCCTCGCCCCGGCGCCCGCCCGCCCGGACGAGGCGCCGCCCCCGGGCGCCCGCGAGCGCTGGGAGCAGCTCTCCCCCGAGCAGAAGGAGGCGCTGCGGGAGCGCTGGCGGGCGTTCCAGGCCCTGCCGCCCGACCGTCAGGCGCTGCTGCGCGATCGGCTGGAGCGCTTCCGCGCCCTCCCGCCGGAGCGGCGCGAGCAGGTGCTCCGGAACTGGGAGGCGTTCGAGCGGCTCCCCGAGCGCGAGCGGCGCGACCTGCTCGAGCGGTTCCAGCGGTTCGCGGAGATGTCGCCGGAGCGGAGGGCCCAGCTCCGGGCGGCGCTGGAGGAGATCCTGGAGGCCCCGCCGCGGGAGCGGGAGCGCTACCTCCAGAACCTCCAGCGCTGGCGGGACCTGCCGCCGGCGGAGCGGCAGCGGCTGCGCGAGGAGTGGCGGCGGCGCCAGAAGCGGTAGGATCCCCGGCCGGATCCCCGCTTGGCTCGCCGCACGCTCGCCCTCCTCGCCCTCGCCCTCCTCGGCCCCGCGCGCCCGCGGGCCGACGAGGTCACCGGGCGGGCGAGCCTCCACCTCCTCTACACCGGCACCCGAAACCTGCCCGGCGAGGAGGTCCTCTTCGACCGGACGGCCAAGACGTTCCTCCTCGAGGACTACCTGGTCCCCGCCGGGGAGCAGCACTACGGCTCCATGCTCGCCTCGGTGGGGCTCGACGGCCGCCACCTGGGCGGCGATCTGCGCTGGTCGGTGACCGTCGACACCGGCGAGCTGCGCCGCCAGGCGCTGCCCGCGCTGGCCCCGGTCTGCCTCACCCAGCTCCTGCGGCCCGGGCCGACCGGGCTCGACGTGAGCGGGAGCGGGAGCTGCCGGGTGGGCTCGCCCATCTTCCAGCTCCCGGAGACCGTCAACGGCTCGCCCCAGGTGACCTCCAACGGCCGGGCCTTCTCCGAGGAGCTCGAGAAGACGCTCCTCGTCCGCGAGGCCTACGTGGCCTGGTCCTTCGGGCGCGCCGCCTTCGCCACGGTCCGCGCCGGGCGGAAGCGCACGGTGGTGGCCGACGGCTACGTCTACGACGACTACGCCACCGGCCTCGAGGCGGTGGCCGACCTCGGCGCGCTCGGGCCCCCCTTCGAGCTGGCGGCCGGGGTCTACGATCCGAGCCGGGACTTCCCCTCGAGCGGGAGCGAGGTCTCGCCCATGGTCGTGGTCCGCGCCAGCTGGATCCCGACGCTGTTCGAGCACGCCGACCTCTTCGCCGCCTACCTGCGCGACCGGGGCGGCGGGATGGGCGAGGTGCTCCAGGGCGCGGTGGTGGAGCGGCTGGTGGCCGCCCTCGACCCGCTCGCCCAGAGCACCCCCGCCTACCGCACCACGGCCCGCTCCCTGGCGCGCGCCCTCGGCCTGCCCTTCACGAGCGACGCCGTCCTGGGGTGGCTCGGGACCTCGGGCAGCCTCACCCCCTGGCGCGGCGAGCGGATCCTCTGGACCGGGGCGCTCCTCGGCGGGCGGGTGAACCGGGTGGACCTGGCCACCGCCAGCGACGCCGGGGTGACGCTCGCGGAGGACCTCTCCCTGAGCGGCAAGCTCGCCTCGCTGCGCCTCGAGTCGGACCTCGGGTCGCGGGTGGTGGCGGGGGCCTGGTTCCTCTGGATCTCCGGGGGGGGCTTCCCCAGCAACCCGGCGGGGAAGCCCTTCCAGACCCTGCACGGCAGCTACGGCGCGTTCCTCGGCGTGTCGCCCTACCTCACCGCCACCAACCTCTTCTTCGGAGGCGGGCTCTCCGAGACCTACGCCACGCGCCAGGTGACCGCCGAGGGGGTGAACGGCCGGGGCGTCCTCGCCCCCGGCCTCTCCCTCGACGTCCGCGCCGCCGAGGACCTCACGGTCTCGGCCAAGGGCG
>DATKAL010000190.1:0-2370 GCA_035498135.1 Anaeromyxobacter sp. | reverse complement strand
TCGTCGAGCCCGATCACCGCCACCGGGCGGCCCCCGCTCGCCAGCACGACGTTGCTCCGCCCGTCCAGGACCAGGGCCTCGCCCTCCCGGACGTTGCCCTTGCCGTCGGTGGCGCGCACCTCGGAGAGCGCCGCGAAGGATCCGACGTCGCTCCAGCCGAACTCGGCCGGCACCACCGCGATGCGCTGGCTCTTCTCCATCACCCCGTAGTCGATGGAGATCGAGGGGCACTCGGGGAAGACCCGCTTCAGCGTCCGCGGGTAGGCGGGCGTCCCCAGGGCGCGCTGGATCACCTGGAGCAGCTCGCCCAGCACCGGCATGGCCCGGCCGATCTCCTCCAGGATCACGTCGGCGCGGAAGACGAAGATCCCCGAGTTCCAGAGGTAGCTGCCGTCGGCCAGGTAGCGGGCGGCGGTCACCACGTCGGGCTTCTCCACGAACCGCTCCACCTTGTGGGGGTGGAAGCGCCCCTTGCCCCGGGCGCGCGCCGCCACCCGCGCCCCCACCTTCAGGTAGCCGTAGCCGGTCTCGGGGCGGGAGGGCTGGATGCCGATGGTGGCGATCGCCCCCCCCTCGGCGAGCTGGGCGGCCGCGGCGAGCGCGTCCCGGAAGGCGTCCGGCCGGGCGATGTGGTGATCGGCCGGGAGCATGGCGATGATGCCCTTCGGGTCGCGGGCCGCGACGTGGAGCGCCGCCAGGCCCACGCAGGGGGCGGTGTTCCGGGCGCAGGGCTCGACGATGAAGTTGTCGTGCGGGAGCTGGGGGACCATCCGGCGCGCGGCGGCGGCGTGCTGCGGGCCGCAAACCACGTAGGTCCGCTGCGGGCGGGCGAGCGGGGGGAGGCGACCGACGGTGGCCGCCAGCAGGGGAGCGTCCCCGGCCAGGGGGAGGAACTGCTTCGGCCGGGTCCGGCGCGAGAGCGGCCAGAACCGGGTCCCCGAGCCGCCCGCCATGACCACCGGGTAGATCCTCACGATGCCCTCCACAGGGAGAGGAGCTCGGCGAGGACCCGCCCCGTCGCGCCCCAGATCACGTCCGGTCCCACCGCGTAGTAGTGCACGTCGACCCGCATCCCGTAAGCCTCGCGCGGCTCGACCCGATGCGCGCCGGGGCGCGCGAGCGCCGCGAGGGGAACGAGCAGGATCTCCGCCACCTCGCCGGGCGCGGCCGCGTAGGGATAGGGATAAGGCACCGAAGCCACCCACGGCGTCAAGCGGAACGCCGACTGGAGCACCAGGGTCTCGGAGAGCCGCCCCATCACCTCGGCGCGGGCGGGATCGAGGGCCACCTCCTCCTGCGCCTCGCGCAGGGCGGCCGCCAGGCTGTCCTCCCCCGGATCGATCCGGCCGCCGGGGAAGGCGACCTGGCTGGCGTGCCGGCGGAGCTCGGCCCGGCGCCGCGTGAGGAGCACGTGGACCTCGCCGTCCCGGAGGAGGAGCGGGACGAGGACCGCCGCGGGCGTGAAGCCGCCGGCGGGGAGGTGGGCCGGGGCGATCCGGTCCACCGGGGCGATCCCGGGCGTGCGCGCCCGGAGCGCCGCCGCCAGGTCCTCCAGGGTCATGGCCCGGCGTGGATCGCGGGGGCGGCCGGGGCGGGGGCCTCGTCGCCGGCGGGCAGGACGCCGTTGGCGATCAGGACCGCGATCGCGAACCCGGCCAGCAGCCGCCAGACGACGAAGAGGTAGGTGGTGCGGGTGCGGAGCCAGCCGAGGAGCCAGTCGATCACCAGGTACCCGACCCCCGCGGCCACCGCCGTGCCGAGGAGCGTGGCCTGGGTCCAGCCCGGCGCGCCCCGGAGGAGCGGCACGGTCTTCCAGAGCTTGTAGGCGCCCGCCCCGAGGATGATGGGAACGGACAGGAGGAAGCTGAAGCGCGCCGCCGCCTCGCGCTTCAGCCCGAGGAGCATGCCGGCGGTGATGGTGGTCCCGGAGCGGGAGGAGCCGGGCACCAGCGCCAGCGCCTGGGCGCAGCCGACCAGGAGCGCGTCCCGGGCGCCGACGTCCTCCACGGAGCGGACGTGCTTGGCGAGCCGCTCGGCGAGGAGGAGCACCAGGCCGAGCACCACCAGCGAGCCGGCGATCACCCAGTTGCCCAGGGCCTCGATCTGGCGCTCGAGCAGCTTGCCCGCCACCGCCGCCGGGATCGTGCCGAGCACGATGTACCAGCCGAGGCGCGACTCGGCGGTCTCGAGCGGCCGTCCCCGGGCCAGGGAGCGGAGGCCGGCGGCGAGGAGCGTGGCCAGCTCCACCCGGAAGTAGACCAGCACCGCCAGGGTCGTGCCGGACTGGATGATGGTGGCGAAGGCGCGGAAGCGATCGTCGGAGAGGGAGTGGCCGAGGAGCTCCCCGAAGACCAGGAGGTGCGCCGTGGA
>DATKAL010000189.1:0-9366 GCA_035498135.1 Anaeromyxobacter sp. | reverse complement strand
CGTGCAGCCGATCCGGCCCAGAGCCCCGGCCGCCTCCTCGCGCGCGTCGGTGGCCGCGTCGGCCACCAGGGTGAGGCGGCCCGCCCCGAGCCCCTGGAGCCGCACGGTGGTCGTGGCGCCCTCGGCCACCGGCCGGTCCGGGCGCGGCGGCTCGAGCTCCGCCGGCCGGGTCCGGCGGGCCGGGGTGGGCGCGGAGAAGGGCGTCTCGCCGGTGATCGAGTCTCCCACCCCGACGATCTCCATCGCCGAGGTGATCTCAGGGAGATCGACCCCGCCCTCGGGGGCGCGCTTCGAGGAGCCGTGGACCACGCCCACCCAGGCGGCGCCCGGGTCGGGCAGGGCCGGGGCGGCCGGACCCCGCCAGGCGGGGACGCCGCGGGTCCGCTCCCGCACCAGGCCGTCCAGGGCGCGCTCGATCGCCGCCGGCACCGCCACGTAGCGCAGGACCTTGCGCCCGGTGACGAACCGGATCTCGTCCGCCAGGGCGTAGTCCTCCGGGTCGGCCATGGCGAGGACCAGCTCCGCCTTGCCCATCGAGACCGGGAGGACGCGCCGCTGGCGGCAGAAGCCGGGCGCGACCGCCTCCAGGTTGGTGACGGGCACCACCGAGCGCGAGAAGTCCACACCCGGGCACCCGTGGACGTCGGCGAGGGCCCGGACCAGCGCCCCCTCCTCGGCCAGCCCGAGCCGGAGCGCGGCCGAGGCCACGTCGCCGTCGTGGGCGGCGGCGATCGCCCGCGCCGCCGCGTCCGCGGGGAGCACGCCGCTGCGCACCAGCTGGCGGGCGAGATCGGGCATGCCTTCATCGTAGCGCGGGGAGGGCCGGCGGGCACGTTGCCGGCCGGCGGCCCGCCCCTCGATATCGCGCCCTCACATCTCGGGCTTGGTCTCCCGCATCATGAGCTGCGTGACCGACTCGCGCGGGGGTACGTTCTCGTAGAGGACCCGGTAGATGGTCTCGGTGATGGGCATCTCCACCCCGAGCCGCCGGGCCAGCTCCCACGCGCTCTTGGCGTTCCGCACCCCCTCGGCCACCTGCCCGAGCTCCTGCTGGATCGCCTCGACGGTCTTCCCCGCGGCGAGGCCCCGGCCGACGGTCCGGTTGCGGGAGAGGTCGGAGGAGCAGGTGAGGACGAGGTCCCCCAGGCCGGCGAGGCCGGAGAGGGTGAGCGGGTTCGCCCCCTTGCGCACCGCGAGCCGGGTGATCTCCGCCAGCCCCCGGGTGACCAGGGCGGCGAGGGCGTTGGCCCCGAAGCCGAAGCCGTCCGAGATCCCGGCGGCGATCGCCACCACGTTCTTCACGCAGCCGCCGATCTCGCAGCCCACCACGTCGCCCGAGGTGTACGGCCGGAACGACTTGGTGTGGAACGCGTCCTGGACCTCCTTCGCGATCCGCTCCCAGCGGGCCGCCACCGTCACCGCGGTGGGGAGCCCCTTCGCCACCTCCTTCGCGAAGGAGGGGCCGGAGAGGATCGCCACGTAGGGGTGGAGGGGGACGGGGAGGACGTCCTCGATCACCTCGCTCATGGTCATGAGCGTCTCGAGCTCGATCCCCTTGGCCACGCAGACCAGGGGCACGCCCGCGTGGACGTGCCGCTTCGCCTCGATCACCACCGGGCGGACGGCGTGGGAGGGCACCGCCAGCACCACCAGCTCCGCTCCCTCGAGCGCCTTCGCCACGTCGGTGGAGGCGTGGAGCGAGGAGGGGAGCTGGGCGCCCGGGAGGTACCGCTCGTTCCGGTGGTTCCTGGCGATGTCCTCCAGCACCGGCTGGTCCTTGTCCCAGGCGGTGACGGTGTAGCCCTTGCCGGCGAGGAGCGAGGCGAGCGCGGTCCCCCAGGAACCGGCGCCGAGCACGGTGCAGCGCATGGTGGAGTCTCCTTTGGCGCCATCCTACCCAGGGGCGGGCGCGAGGGCGCGAGGGATCTCCGGGGCGGCGCCCGGGGGCGCGGGCGCCCGGGCAGCCCGACGGCCGTCTCGGCGCAGCGCGTCAAGGGGTTCCGGGCGGGCCGGAACCTACGGGGCGACGGTGAAGGCCAGGTCGTCCTGGTCGTCGTAGCGGCCTTGCGCGCAGGCGCCCGCCGAAGGCGACGCGGCGAGCTGGGCCCGGACCGCCTGCAGCGGGCCCGAGGAGAGGGTGTACGTGGCCGCCACCACCTGGGTGCCCCCGGCGGTGAGCGGCACGGTGGCGACGAGCTGCCAGACCGGGGCGGTGGCGTCCGGCGCCGCGAAGAGCTGGACCGTGTCCCCGATCGCGTAGGCCCAGACCGTGGCCTCCACCCGGACCGCCTTCCCGGGCGCGAGCGCGGCGCCGTCCAGGGTGGAGACCCGCACGCGCTCCACCGACTCGTCGATGAGATACGTACCCGCGCCTCCGTCGGCGCACCCGTCCAGGGTGTTGGGCGCGTTGGGCTCCGGGCCGAGCGGCCCTCGGCCGGCGAGGAGAGACCCGCTGTCGCAGGAGGCGGCCGGGCCGGCGCACCGCGGGACGCCGAGGGCCCAGTCGAAGGCGGCGGCGCCCGCCGCCGGCAGCACGGTGGTGACCGCCACCGGCGCACTCTCCGCGGCGTTCCCCGCGGCGTCGGTGGCCCGCGCCGCGAGCACGTGCGCTCCGGGCGCGGCGCTCCAGCCGTCGAGGTGGAGGCGCCAGGGGGGCGCGTTCGCCTGGTCCGCGACCTGCCCGTCGACGAGGAGCTCGACCCTGGCGACCGCGCCGTCGTCAACGGTCGCCACCGCGACCGCCACGTCGCCGGAGACCACCGCGCCCGCCGCGGGGGAGGTGATGGACACCGCCGGCGGCCCGCCGTCGGCGACGGCGAAGACCAGGTCGTCGGCGTCGTCGGCGGTGTAGGAGTACCCGCGGTAGCAGGGGTCGGGAACGGCCGGATCGCTCGCCGCGGGGAAGTGGTAGCGCGCCCGGATCGCCTGCTCGGTGCCGGACGGGAGCACGTACCGGAAGGTCAGGGTCTGCGCCGGGTTTCCTCCCCCGTAGGTGTTCGGGGTCGGCAGGAGCGTGGCGATGGGCTCCCAGGTGGCGCCCGGGCGGGGGTCCGAGGTGTGGAACAGGAAGAGTCGGGTGGCGTCGTAGGCGCTCCCGATCGCGACCTGGATCCGCGCCGGCCTGCCCGGGGCGAGCGGGCCGCCGTCCTCGGAGTCGATCCGGATCCGGTTCACCGTGAGGTACGAGCCGTCCTGGCAGCTCCCCCCGATGGTGCTGGGCGGGTGGGGCTCGCCGCGGGGACCGCCCACCAGCCCGACCGTGTCGCAGCCGCTCTGAACGGCGGCGCAGCGGGGGGCGCCCAGGGCGTCGTCCCAGGCGGCGGCGAGCGGGTGGTCCACCTCGACGTCGAGGGTGGCGGTGGTGGTGTTCCCCGCCCGGTCCCGGGCGATCGCCCGGAGCTGGTGGGGGCCGGGCGCGACGTAGCCGAGGTCCCAGGTGTACTGGAAGGGCGGGCCGGACCAGTAGGTCAGGTATCCGCTGTCGTGGTCGCCGGGCTCCGTGTAGAGGTCGACCTCGGACACCGCGTCGTCGTCGCTCGCCTCGACCTGCACGCTCGCCGAGCCGGCCCCGGAGAGGAGCGCCCCGGGGGCCGGCGAGGTGAACCGGACCACCGGCGGCGAGGCGTCCACCAGGACCTCGGCGGTGGCGGTGGCGACGTTCCCCGCTCCGTCCACCGCCTTCGCCAGGAGCACGTGCCGGCCCGGCCCGGGCGCGCGCCAGGTGAACTGGCCGACGGAGCCGGTGGCGGCGACGAAGGCGCCGTCGGCCCAGAGCTCGATCCGCTCGACGGGGAGGTCGTCGTAGGCGTAGACGGTGAGCCCGAACACCTGTGGTACGGGGTGCCCCGGCGAGCCGACGTTGATGGTCACCGACGGCTCGAGCCGATCGAGCACCTGGACCACGGCCTCCGCCTCGCCGACGTTCCCGGCGCCGTCGATCGCCCGGGCGGTCAGGGTGACGAGGCCCGAGTGATCGGGGGGCCAGTCCACCGCGTACGGCGGCGCCCAGGCGGTGCCGATGGGCTGGCCGTCGGCGAGGAACTCCACCCGGGCGACGAGCACGTCGTCCGTGGCGGTCGCCTCGACGTGCAGGGGCGCCGGGCGCGGCGCGGCCAGGGGCGGCGCCGAGACCGAGACCTGGGGCGGGGTCGTGTCCGGAGTCCCGGGGGCGACCGCGAAGATCAGGTCGTCGCGGTCATCGTAGGTGCCGGTCCCGCAGACCACCGGCTCCGAGCCGTAGGTCGACTGGTAGGCGACCCGGATCGCCTGGAGCGGCCCGGCCGGCAGCGTGAAGGCCTGGGACAGCGCGCTCTCCCCCGGCTGCGTCGGTGCCGACCCGAGGTAGCGCCAGGACGGGGCGGCGGGGTCGGCGGCGGAGAAGAAGTCGACCCGGTTCCACCAGGCGTTGGCGATCGTCGCGTGGATGCGCGCGGCCCGGCCGACCGTCAGCGGCGCGCCGTCGAGCGAGTCGATCGTCACCCGGTCGATCGCGGGATCGTCGGGCCAGGGGTCGAGGCCGTCCGGGCAGGTCCCGCCCAGCGTGTTGGGCGCGTTGGGCTCGTAGTAGGTGCCCCGGCCCCGGACGAGGTCGTAGGTGTCGCAACGGCGTGCGAGCGTGGCGCAGGCGGGCACCTGCCAGGCGGGATCCCAGGCGGCGACGCCCGGGTTCTCGACGTCGATGGCGATGGGGCCGCTCCGCGCCTCGTTCGCCGCCCCGTCGAAGGCGAGGACCTCGAGGGCGTGGGGACCGTTCACCACCGCCTCGGTGTCCACCTGCACGCGCCACGGCGGCGTGGTGGTCGCGGCGACCGGCGCGCCGTCGAGCAGCACGCTCACCAGGGCGATGCCCGAGTCGTCCGAGGCGGTGGCGACCACCTCCAGCGTGCCGCTCACCACGCTCCCTGCCGCGGGCGCGCTCACCGCCAGCGTCGGCGGGACGGTGTCGGCGCCGGCGGGCAGGAACCCGGAGTAGAGGAGGCGGTCCGGGGAGGCGTACCACCCGAGCCCCCTCAGGCCGGCGGCGGTGGCCTGCGCGAGCAAGGCGCCGGTGACCTGGTCCGGGGTGGCGGCCGGGTTCCGCTCCAGGAAGAGGGCGGCCACGCCCGCCACGTGCGGGGTGGCCATCGAGGTGCCGGACCAGACCGCCGGCGCGGGCCCGAGGATCGACGCGGAGGGGATGTCCACCCCCGGCGCGAAGAGATCGACGCAGCTCCCCTGGTTGGAGAAGTCCGCGATCGAGTCGTTGCGGTCGGTCGCCCCCACCGTGATCGCCTCGGGCGTGCTCGCCGGCGAGACCGAGCAGGCGTCCGAGCCGTCGTTCCCGGCGGCCACCGCGAAGGTGACGCCGGAGGCGATCGCCCGGCGGACCGCCTCGTTCATCGCCTCGGAGCGCCCGCCGCCCAGGCTCATGTTGGCCACGGCCGGCGCCTGGTGGTTCGCCGCCACCCAGTCCACCCCGGCGATCACGTCCTCGTAGGAGCCGCTCCCGCCGCAGTCGAGCACCCGGACCGCGTGGATGGTGGCGAGCTTGGCGACGCCGTAGGTGGTGCCGGCGATCGTCCCGGAGACGTGCGTGCCGTGGCCGTGGCAGTCGTCCCCTCCCTCGCCGTAGGCGTCGAAGCCGAAGACCGCCCGGCCGAGCAGCTCCGGGTGGGAGAGGCGCACGCCGGTGTCGATCACGTAGACGTGGACCCCGACGCCCCCGGGGCCGTAGGTGTACGACCCGTCGAGCGGCAGCGCGCGCTGGTCGATCCGGTCGAGCCCCCAGCTCGCCGCCGCCTCGGTCCCCAGGGCGACCACCTCGCCGTCCTCCTCCACGAAGGCCACGCCCGGCTCCCCGGCGAGCGCCTGCGCCTCGACGTCGGTGAGCTCGGCGCTGAAGCCGCGCAGGGAAGCGTGGAAGGTCCGCCGGAGCGTCCCACCGTGCCGGCGGACGGCGTCGCCGGCCAGGCCGGCCACCGCGCCGGGCGCGGTCGACGGGTGGAGAGCGACGATGTAGCGGCCCGTGAGCGGGCGCTGCACCCGGAGCACGCTCCGGTTCGAGCGGAGCTCGGGATCGGCGGCGCGCCTGCACCCGGGCAGCGCCGCCGCCAGGGCGAGCGCCAGCCCGATCCGGACCAAACCCGTCGACATCGCTCCCCTCCCCCGCCGACGACGGTACACGGCGCGTGTGTCACCTGACAACCACCTCGCGGCCAGGGTACGCTCCGCGAACGGCTCTCGGGGAGGGGTGATGGGTCGCCGCACGCTCGCCATGGCCGCCGCGCTCGCGGCGGCATCGCTCGGCGCTTGCAAGTCCAGGACGGAGGTCTCGCCCGCGAAGGCCGCGCCGGCCGCGCTCTCGCAGGGGATCGACCTCGGCGCGGTGGTCCGGCGGGTCCGCCGCTCCTTCCGTCCATCCGGGGCCGCGCTCGTCTCCGAGGGCCGGACCTGGCGCGCCCGCCTCGACGGCGGCGCGCTCTCGGTTGTTCCCGGGGGAGGCACGGCAGGGCTCGTGCTCGGCTCCGCGACCATCGGCCGCGTCGGCTCCGACCCGGGACCGTCGGGCCTCCCCCGCCGCGAGCGGGACGGCGCGATCGCGATCGAGCGGGGCACCGCGACCGAGCGGCTCCTCCCCGCCGACGGCGGGCTCGAGCAGAGCTGGACGTTCCGGGCACCCCCGCCCGGCAAGGGCGAGCTCCGGGTCCGGATCGCGGCGAGCGGTCTCGCGTACGCCGGGTCGAGCGGGAGCGGGCTCCACTTCGCCGACCGGCGGACCGGGCTCGGCGTCCGCTTCGGCCACGCGACCTTCGTCGACGCGGCCGGGGTCCGGACGCCGGTCGAGGCCCGCTGGCGCCAGGGGGAGATCGTGCTCGCGGTCCCGGCCGCGGCGGTGGACGGCGCCGCCTACCCGGCGGTGCTCGATCCCTTGCTCTCCCCGGAGTCCGGCGTCGACGTGCCGCTCCTCGGCGGTGCGCCCGACGCGCAGCGCACGCCGGCGGTCGCCTTCGACGGCATCCGCTTCCTCGTCGCCTGGGTGGACCGCCGCTCCGGGGAGGCGGGCGAGATCTGGGCCGCCCGCGTCACCGCGGACGGCACGCTCCTCGATCCGGCCGGGATCCCGGTGGCCACCGGCGACGGGGACCGCCCGGTGCTGGCGGCCGCCGCCGGCGGGGGCGCGTTCCTGGTCGCCTGGCAGGAGCTGCCCTCCGAGTTCCAGCCCCGGCCGTTCCGGGCGGCCCGGCTCTCGGGCGACGGAACCCTCCTCGACGCCGCCCCGGTCGCGCTCGGCGCCGACGGCGACCGGCTCGGCGCCCTCGCCGCCACCTTCGACGGCACCGAGTTCCGCATCGCCTGGAGCAGCTCCGCCACCTTCGACCCGATCCGGCTGTCCACGGTGCGCCTCCCGGTGACCGGGCCCCCGCCCGGGCCGGCGATGGTGGTGCGGACGGGGCAGGCGCCGGTGTACGACTACCTGCCGGCGCCCCCGCCCGCGATCGCCTGCGCAGGCGAGACCTGCGCGGTGGCCTGGGCTCCTTCCGGTGTGCTGCAGGCCGTCCCGGTGTCGCGGAGCGGAGTGCTGCCGGGGCTGACGGTGGCGACGGCCGGCGCCGACGCGCCCGCGCTCTCCTTCGACGGCGCGGGCTACCTGCTGGTCTGGCAGGACGACCGGCTCGGCACCGGGCGCCCCGACGTCTCCGCCGTCCGGCTCGATCCCACCGGCGCCCTCGTCGGCGGGGGGACGTTCCCCCTCGCCACCGGCGGGGCTCGCTTCACCCCCGCGGTCGCCTTCGACGGCGCGCACCACGTGGTGGTCTGGGAGGAGCGCGACGCCGCGGGGAGCGACGTCCTCGGGACGCGCGTCGCCCCCGACGGCACGATCGCGGACGCGATCTTCCTCCCGGTGGCGGCCGGGCCCGGCGCGCAGCTCGCCCCCGCGGTGGCGGCCGGCCCGGGAGGCGCCCTGGTGGCCTTCGAGGACACCGGCGCGGACCTGTCCGGCGACGTGGCGGCCGCCCGGGTCGGGCCGGACGGGATGGTCCTCGACCCGACGCCGTTCCTGGTCTCGCGGAGCGCGAACCGGGAGCTCCGCCCGGCGGTGGCCTTCGACGGCACCGCCTGGCTCGTGGTCTGGGAGGACTCGCGGGCCTCCGGGACGCGCGACGCGGACGTCTACGGGGCGCGGGTGGCAGCGGACGGGACCGTGCTCGATCCCGCCGGCTTCGCCATCTCCGACACCGTGGCGTTCGAGGGTCACCCGGCGGTGGCCGGCTGCGCGGGCGGCTGGCGGGTGGCCTGGGAGGACCATCGCCACGGGCAGCCGGACGTCTTCGCCGCCCGGGTCGACCCGGGGGGCGCGGTCCTCGACCCGGCCGGCATCCCGGTCGCGACGGGCGGCAGCCCCAAGGGCCCCCCGGCGGTCGCCTGCGCCGGCGACCTCGCCCTGGTGGCCTGGGCGGAGCCCGGGAACGGCCAGTGGGTCCCCGGCCGGCTCGCCGCCGCGCGCCTCCTGGCGGGCGGGAAGGTGCTCGATCCGGATGGGCTCGCGCTCTCGGCCCGGACCTCGGGCGAGCCGCCGGCGGTGGCGGCGGGCGGGGACGGCTTCGCGGTGGCCTGGTCGTTCCTCGCCCCCTCCGGGAACGGCGACCTCGTCACCGCCTTCGTGCCCGCCCAGGGCGCGCCCGGCGAGGCGGTCCTGGTCTGCGGCGCTCCCTCGTCGCGCGGCGCCCCCTCGCTCGCCTTCGACGGGGGCGGCTTCCAGCTCGCCTTCGAGGACGCCCGGGCCCAGCCCGGCCAGCTCCGGACCGCCCGGCTCTCGCCCGCCGGCGCGCCCCTCGACGGCTGCGGGATCGAGCTCGCCGGGCTCGCGGGTGGGCTCGAGCCCCGGCTCGCCTTCGATGGCACGCGCCACCTCCTCGCCTTCCGGGACGGCGGCTCCGGCGAGCTGCGCGGGGCGGCGCTCGCCCCCGGCGGCGGCCTCCTCGAGACCTTCTCCATCGCCCCGGCGGCGGACGGGCAGCGCGCGCCGGCGGCAGCCTGCGACGGCGCCGGCCGCTGCCTCGTCGCTTCCGAGCGCGACGACGCTGCGCTGGGCGTCCCCCGGATCCGGATCCGGACCGCGGCCTTCGCGGCGCCCGCGCCCCGCTGCGCCGGCCCGGGCGACTGCCCGAGCGGCTTCTGCGTCGACGGCGTCTGCTGCGACTCCGCCTGCGGCGGGGGCGATCCCACGGACTGCATCGCCTGCAGCGTCGCCGCCGGCGCGCCCGTGGACGGCACGTGCGCCCCCGCCCTCCCCGGCACCCTCTGCCAGGGCGGCGGGGGGCAGTGCCGGCAGGCCGCCCGCTGCGACGGCGCGTCGTCCGCCTGCCCGGCCACCGGGTCCCTTCC